>NZ_JBNNVU010000004.1:0-165573 GCF_050280705.1 Pseudomonas sp. NPDC089530
CTTGGCGTTGAGCGATGGCGCCGCGGCCGGTTCGCGGGTGCAACTGGCCGCGCCTTATGTGCGCCTGGCGGGTGTCGGTCTTCGGATCGGTTGGATCACCGACGATCAGTCGTTTGGCCCGGGCGGCGAATTCGGCGACGAACTGCGGGTAGACGCTTTCCTGGATGAAGATCCGGCTGCCGGCGGTGCAGCGTTCGCCGTTCAGCGAGAAGATGGTGAACAGCGCGGCGTCCAGGGCACGCTCCAGGTCTGCGTCCTCGAAGATCAGTACCGGCGACTTGCCGCCCAGTTCCATGGAGTACTTTTTCAGCCCCGCGGTCTGCATGATCTTCTTGCCGGTGGCGGTGCCGCCGGTGAAGGAAATGGCCCGCACGTCCGGGTGGCGCACCAGGGCATCGCCGGCGGTGGCGCCGTAGCCCTGGACGATGTTCAGCACGCCGGCCGGGATGCCCGCCTCGAGGGCCAGGCGCCCCAGTTCGTTGGCAGTCAGCGGCGACAGCTCGCTCATCTTCAGCACCGCGGTGTTGCCCAGGGCCAGGCAGGGCGCGGTCTTCCAGGTGGCGGTCATGAACGGCACGTTCCACGGCGACACCAGGGCGCACACGCCCACCGGCTGGTACAGGGTGTAGTTGAGCATCTGGTCGTCCACCGGATAGCTGTGGCCATCCATGCGGGTGCAGACCTCGGCGAAGAAGTCGAAATTGTGCGAGGCGCGGGGGATCAGCACGTTCCGGGTCTGGTGGATCGGCAGGCCGGTGTCGAGGGTTTCCAGTTCCGCCAGTTGCGGCACGTTCTGGTCGATCAGTTCGCCCAGCTTGCGCATCAGCCGCGCCCGCTCCTTGGCTGGGGTGTTGGCCCATTTCGGAAAGGCTTCCTTGGCCGCCGCCACGGCCTGGGCGATTTCCCTGGCGCCGCCGCTGGCCACTTCACCGATGGCATCGCCGGTGGCCGGGTTGTAGTTGGTGAAGACGTCTTGGCTTTCGACCTCGCGGCCATCGATCCAGTGTTTGATCATTTATGCGTGCTCCTTGGCCGCTCGTTGCGTGTCGTGTTGCGCCTTGATCCTGAAGAACTCCGCCTCGCTGACGATGCGGTTGACCAGCCGGCCGACGCCTTCGACTTCCACCACCACTTCATCGCCAGGGACCACGTCGGACAGGCCTTCCGGGGTGCCGGTGGCGATCATGTCGCCGGGTTGCAGGGTCATGAAGCTGGAGAGGTATTCGATCAGGTAGGGGATGTCGAAGATCATGTCCGCGGTGCTGCCTTCCTGGCGCAGCTCGCCGTTGACCCAGGTGCGCAGCTTGAGTTTGTTCGGCTCGGGCACGTCGGCGGCATCGACTATCCACGGGCCAATGGGAGTGGTCGCATCGCGGTTTTTCACCCGCAGGTTGGGGCGGTAGTAGTTTTCCAGGTAGTCGCGGATCGCGTAGTCGTTGCACAGGGTGTAGCCGGCCAGGTAGTCCAGGGCGTCCGCGCGCTTGACGTTGCGCGCGGTCTTGCCGATCACCGCCACCAGTTCGCACTCGTAGTGCATGTAGGCGACGTTGTCCGGGCGCCAGGTGATCTGCCGGTGGCCGGTATAGGCACCGGGGGACTTGATGAAGACCAACGGCTCGGTCGGCGGCTTGAAGGCCAGTTCGGCGGCGTGGTCGGCGTAGTTCAGGCCCAGGGCGAACATGCTGCCGGTGGCCGGGGGCAGCCACTCGACTTGATCCTCGGCGAGCACACGGCCATCGGCCAGTTGCACGCTGTTGGGCGCGTTGACTACGACTTCGTGGACCTGGCCTTGATAACGGATGCGGGCGTGTTTCATTGGCGGCTCCTTATTCGGCGACAACCTGGTTGACGAGACGGCCCAGGCCGCTGATTTCCACTTCGACGAGGTCGCCCGGCCGGACGTCGACCCGGCCTTCGGGGGTACCGGTGATCAGCACATCGCCGGCGTGCAGGGTCATGAACTCGCTGAGTTCGGCGATCAGTTGCGGGATGCCGCGCACGAAGTTGGCGGTGCTGTTGTGCTGCCGCAATTCGCCGTTGACCCACAGCTTGAGTTCCAGCCCATGGGGGTCGGCAACCTGGGCCGCCGGCACCAGTTCCGGGCCGAGGGCGCAGAAGCCGTCGCGGCACTTGGCCTTGACCGCGGGGCGGTAGTAGCTGTCTTCGGGCAGGCTGAATTCGTTGACGATGGTGTAGCCGGCGACGTGCTGCAGGGCGTTTTCCGCGCTGACGCGGCTGGCGTTCTTGCCGATCACCACGCCCAGCGCCGGGCCCGGCTGCAGGCGCGAGACGCCTTGCGGATAGACCACGGCGCCGCCGTGGACGTTGCGGGTATTGGGGGTCTTGATGAACAGCACCGGCTTGACCGGCGGCTGCTGGTACGGCGGTTGGACGAAGGATTCCAGGTGGCTGCGCAACAGGCCCTGATAGTTCAGCGCGACGCCGAACAGGGTGCCGGTGGCGACTTCATGCAGTGCACGGCTCATTGTGGTTGTTCTCCTGAGCATCGCGGAAGACGAGGTGAATTCGTTAATGTGTTAACGTTATATTTAATATGTTAACGATCGTCAAGCGCCGTTCGCGAGTCGGCCGCGGCCTGTCGTTCCCCGGGTGGTGGACAGGTTGCGAATCCCGCAGGATGTGGGCGTTTGCCGCAGGCAAAAACAAAAGGCGCCACGGGCGAAGCCAGAAAGCGCCGCGCGCGACAATAAGAAGAGACAGGCCACCATGAGCGATCGCCAGCCGATTCCCAACATCAACATCGGTCAGGTCTACGACCAGCGTTACGCCGACTCCCAGGTGCATTACGACAAGCTGAGCAACCTCGCCGGGTTCTTCGGCCGTAACATGCCGGCCCATCGTCACGACCGGTTTTTTCAGGTGCACTACGTCAAGAGCGGCGCGGTGCGGGTCTACCTCGACGACCGGCAATACCTGGAATCGGGGCCGATGTTTTTCCTCACGCCGCCGACCATCGCCCATGCCTTCGTCACCGAGGCCGACAGCGAAGGCCATGTGCTCACGGTGCGTCAGCAACTGGTCTGGGAACTGCTCGAAGCCGACAGCCGCCTCGCCAGCGGCCCGCAGATCGCCCCGGCCTGCGTGGCGCTGGCGCGCCTGGAGCCCGGGTTCGCCGCCGAGGCACGGCGCCTGGAGCTGCTGTTCGATGAGTTGCAGCAGGAGGTCGAGGGGCAGGGCGCCGGGCACGAGCCGGCGCTGGAAGCCCTGACCCGGCTGATCCTGATCAGCCTGCTCAGACTCTCGGCCAACTCCCTCGAGGCCCACCCGGCGCGTCATGAGGACCTGCAGATCTTCCAGCGCTTCAACGAGCTGATCGAAGCCCAGTACCTGGAGCATTGGCCGCTGGTGCGGTATGCCAGCCAGATCGGCGTCACCGAGGCGCGCCTGAATGACGTCTGCCGGCGTATCGCCGACCTGCCGTCGAAGCGCCTGGTGTATGAGCGCCTGATGCAGGAGTCCAAGCGTCTGCTGCTGTTTACCGCCAGCTCAGTGAACGAAATCTGCTACCAGCTGGGGTTCAAGGACCCGGCGTATTTCAGCCGCTTCTTCCAGCGCTACGCGAAGATGACGCCGGGGGAGTACCGGGCGCGCCAGGGCGCGGCAAATCGCCCGGGCTGATGGCAAAAAGGCCGTGAGGGCAGGCGCGGGGCGTGGGACAATCGGTGCTTTTGCCCGACAAGGAAAGTCCCATGTTGCAGCGCTCCCTGATCGCTCTTTTGCTGGCGCTCAGCGCCGGCCAGGCGCTGGCCCAGAACGCCGCGGAAAAGGTGCCCTTGCAGCGCCAGACCCAGGACTGGATCACCGGTTGCGACAACCTGCGCAGCTGCCACACCCTGAGCGCGCCCAGTGGCCAGCACGGGGTGGAGTACAGCGACCTGACCCTGCATATCCAGCGGCGCGCCGGCCCCGATGGCCCCCTGGACATTCGCCTGGACCAGCGCGGCGACCCCGCCGAGCTGTCGGCGCTGCGGCTCGACGGCCAAGCGCTGGAGCCTGCGCTGCTGGAGGCCCTGGTGCTGTTGCCGGAGAAGAAGGGCGCGCAGAAGGAGGTGACCCGTTATGAAATCGCCGACCCGACCCGGGCCCGGCAGTGGCTGGAACGCCTGCGCAATGCCGACGAACTGAAACTGGCGGGGCACGACGAGGCCCGGGTATCGCTGCGCGGGTTATCCGCCGCGCTGTTGCTGATGGACTCGGTCCAGGGCCGGGTCGGCGGCGTGACCGCGCTGTGGCGTCCTGGCCCGCTTCCGGCCAGCGCAGTGCCGGCGCGGCCATTGCCCGGGCAGTTGCGGGCTTATCCGGGGGCGCCCGAGCTGACGGAGGCCGAGCGCAGCCGTATCGCGGCGGCCGCCCAGAAGTTCGCCGTACCGGGGACGCCCAATGACGACGAGGACTATGTGCCCGAGCCCCAGGTCGAGGTCTATCCGCTGACCGCGCAACGGGCGCTGACCGTGGTACTCAGCGATTGCGCAGCCTACAACTGCGACTACCTGATCAACAGCTGGTCGCGCAGCGATCCGCCGCAGCGGGAGGAATTGCACCGGCAAGCCTTGCCCATGGACAACGCGGACGGCTCGGGTGGCGCCCACTACGATCCACGGACCGGGGTGCTGACGACTTTCTATCTGGCGCGGGGCATTGGCGACTGTGGCGAAACCGGACGCTGGCTGTTTGACGGCGAAGCCTTCCAGCTCAGCGATTACCGCCAGATGCCGACCTGCAACGGCCTGTCTTCCGAAGACTGGCCGCGGCTGTGGAATATCGCCCCGCCGGCCACCCACTGAGGCGCCAGTCAGCCCAGGTCCGGATGGCGGCGCTCGAAGCGTTGCTCCAGCACGGTCTTGCCCCATTGCGCCGCGGGTTGTTCTTGCACCAGGCGGAAGCCGAACGCTTCGTACAGATGCCGGGCGGCGTCCAGGCCGCTGAAGGTCCACAGGTAGCAGGACGTCGCGCCCACCCGGTCGCAATGCTCCAGCGCCGTTTCTAGCAGCCGGCGTCCGGTGCCGCTGCCGCGGGCCGAGTCGTCGAGGATGAACCAGCGCAGGTGGGCAACCTTGTCCGCGCCGGAGGCGTGGGCCGCGGGCGCGCCCAGGTCGATGGCGATCGAACCGACGATCTGTTCGTCCAGCATGGCCAGCCAGATGCCGTTGTCGGGGTGATCCAGGCGCTCGCTGAACTCCGCGAGGCCGGTGGCCACCTGTTTTTCGAAGAACTGCCCGAAGCCGACAAGACGCGCGTAGTAGTGCGCATGCAGCTCGGTGATGCGCCCGATCATGCCCGGCCGATAGCCCCGATGCACGGTGGGTGCCGCGGTCGCGATCTGCGGCTGCCCCAGGCGGCAGGCCTCCAGGGCCTGGCCATAGCTGCGCAGGCCATCGACCACCAGGCTTTGCTGGCGCGGCGCGAGCAGGCGCAGGGCCTGTTCCACCTGGGCAGTGCCGAAGGCATGTATGGCGGCGACCTGTTTGCGTCCGCTGTCGGTCAGGCCCAGGTGTTTTTCCCGGGCATCCGTGGGGCTGGGGCTTTCCTGGATGTCGCCGCGTTCGACGAGCTTGCCCAGCAGGCGGCTTACCGAGGATTTTTCCAGATTCAGGGTCTTGCCCAGCTGGGCGGCGGTGAGCGGGGCGTGCAGATCGAGTTCGATCAGCGCATGCACCGCCGAGGGCGGCAGGTCGGAGCCGGCGAGGGTGTTGCCCATGAAGCCCAGTTCGCGCACCAGTTTGCGCGATTCGTTGCGGATCTGATTCACCAGCGCGTGTTCGGAAGACATGGCGAGCCTCGCATATAGTTGTATGGTGCAACTATATGCCCAGACAATGCCAAAATCCAGATTGTCGCCCGGCCCATGGACCAACGCCGATCAATGGGTAGGAGCGAAGCTTGCTCGCGATGGACTTGAGAGCGCCGCGTTTATCCAGGTAGTACGCGCCATCGTTAACGACCATCGCGAGCAAGCTTCGCTCCTACAAGGGACATTCTTCAGCCGATGGCCAGGGTGGGTGCCTGTTCCTCCAGACGGGCAGGGGCGTGCAGCGTCGGCGCCGGTTTACCCAGCAGCAGGTCCGCGGCTTTCTCGCCGATCATGATCGCCGCGGCATTGGTGTTGCCCGTGGTCAGGGTCGGCATGATCGACGCGTCGGCCACCCGCAGCCCCTGCACGCCATGGACCCGCAACTGGTCGTCGACCACCGCCTGATCGTCATGGCCCATCTTGCAGGTGCCGACCGGGTGGAACACGGTGCCGAGGCTGTCGCGAATCCACTGTTCGATCTGCGCCTGGCTCTCGACGTGGGCGCCGGGTACCAACTCGCCCTCGAGGCGCCGGGCGAAGGCCGGGCTCGCCGCCAGCCGGCGCACCAGGCGCACGCCTTCCACCAGCTTGCGCAGGTCCTCCGGGTGGCTGAGGAAGTGGCTGTCGATGATCGGCTTGTCATGGGGGGCGGCGGAATTGAGCCGCACCTGACCACGGCTTTGCGGGTGCATCACGGCGATATGCAGGCTGACGCCATGGCCCAGCGGCACCAGGCGCTGGGGCTGGTTCTTCAAGGCGGGCGCGACGATCAGGCCCAGTTCCGGCGCCGCGTCCTCGGGCTGCAGGCGCAGGAAGGCGCCGGACTCCACGGTGTTGGAGGTCAGCGGGCCGCTGCGCCGGGTCAGGTACTGCCAGGGCGAGCGGGCCAGGGGCAGCAGGCCCTTGGGGGAAATCCCGTAGGTCAGCTGGCTGTCGCTGCGGTACATCAGCACCACGTCCTGGTGGTCCTGCAGGTTGTGGCCGACCCCCGGCAGTTCGTGGCGCTGGGCGATGCCGTGGCGCTGCAGTTCCGCGGCCGGGCCGATGCCGGACAGTAGCAACAGTTGCGGCGAGTTGATGGCCCCGGCGCTGAGTATCACTTCGCGCCGGGCCTGGAGCCGGAACACCTGACCGTCCTGGCTGACCTCGACGCCGCAGGCGCGGTCGCCCTCCAGTAGCACGCGGTGGGTCAGGGTCGAACTCAGGACGCAGAGGTTGGGGCGCGTCAGCGCCGGGTACAGGAAGGCCCGCGCGGCGCTGCAGCGTTCGCCGTTGACCTGGGTGACATGGAAGGGGCCATAGCCTTCCTGTTCCTCGCCGTTGAAGTCCGGGTTGTAACGCCAGCCCAGCTCCTGGGCGGCCTGGTAGAACACCTCATTGACCGGGCTCGGGCTGCGCTGCTCGGCGACGTTGAGCTCGCCGCCCTGGCCATGCCAGGGCGAGGCGCCGGGCTCGAAATGCTCGGAACGCTGGAAGTACGGCAGCAGCTCGGCGTAGCTCCAGCCCCGGTTGCCGGCCGCGGCCCAGCGGTCGTAATCGCTGCGGTGGCCACGGATATAGATCATCCCGTTGATCGCGCTGGAGCCGCCCCAGACCCGGCCCCGGGGGCAGGGGATCGGATGGTCGCCGCTGGCGGCCTGGGCGCTGAAACTATGCATCCAGTTCCATTTCGGGTTGGCGATCAGGCGAATGATGCCCGCCGGGGTGCGTACATAGGCGCCGGGGAACAGGCGCTGGTCGCTGGGGCCGGCCTCGATCAGGCAGACGCTGAGCGCCGGATCGGCGGACAGACGATTGGCTAGCACGCAACCGGCCGAGCCGGCCCCGACCACTATGTAGTCGAACGAGCGCGGGGTGGATTCAGTCATGGGAGATACCTCGTTGGCAGTTGAAAGCAGGTTCACAGCCCGAGTGCCGCGCCGACGTCGTACATGACTTGCAGGCCGACGACGAAGCCGTTGCCGCTCAGCTCGCGGGCCTCGGGGTTGTAGAAGTTGTCCGGGTTGATCAGGTACTGGATGCTGGGTTCGAGCGCCAGATGGCGGCCCAGGGCGAAGTGGCCGTTGGCCTCGATGGCGTAGACGTTGCGCTCGCCGAGGCGGGCGTCGCCGCCGTTGGCGATCCGTGCCTGTTGCTGGAAGCGTAGTTGGTGGTCGTTCAGGCGCAGGTAGCTGGCCTTGAGGTTGAGCTTGTCCCGGGGCCGGTCGAAGGGAGCAAGGTAGGTCAGGCCAGCCTCGGCGAAATGGCTGAAGGGCTGCTTATCATCGGCCGCCACCGACAGCGAGCCGAACGCCAGCAGCGCCTGGGGCGCGGTGCCCCGGCCGCCGTCGGCGCGCCAGAAGCCTTGCTGGAACTTGAAGAAGGCGCCGCCGGTGCCGTGCTCGCTGGCGCCGGTCAGCGGGTCGTACTGGTTGGAGGTGTTGTAGTAGCCGTTGAGTTCGTAGTGGGAACGGTAGGCGCCGTCGTCCTGGCTGCCGATGCCCAGCAGCAGGCTGGTGCCGCTGGCGTCGTCGGTGCTGAAGTCCAGGCCCTTGCGTTTTTTCAGGTAGTCCACCGGATTCGATTCGAACGCGCCGCCATGCAGGTAGAAGCCGGGCGTCGGCTGGTACTTCAGGTAGCCGCCCCAGCTGCCGTAGGGCGGTGGCAGGACGCCGGTGGACCTGTCGACGATCGGGTCGTTGCAGGTGACCACGGTTTCGCAGTTGTAGATATAGAAGTAGCGCCGGGCGTTGGTGCGCCCCAGGCTCATGTCCAGCCGGCCGTCGAGCCAGGTCTGCTGGTAGGTCAGCAGGCTCAGCTGGTTGCTGGTGATGTCGTTGTGGATCGGCGCGCCGGCGAAGTAGCTGCCGGCGGCGCCTTGCCAGGCACGGGAGGTCGGTTGGCCGGTGCCGTTGTCGAGGATGAACAGGGTTTCTTCGAAGTGGAAGGCCGCGCCTTCGAGGCCGGCGAGGGTCTTGAGGTCGATATCGGCGCCGACGAACAGGTCGCCGCTGTTGCCGAAGCTGTGTTCGCGGGGCCCGGTGTCGAGGTTCTTCATCGACAGGCTCCAGAACTGCACATGGGGCTGGATGCCGTAGCCGGCCAGTTGCTCGCCGAGCCCGGCCAGCGGGCCTTCGCGATGGCTTGTCGGGGTGTCGGCCTGGCACAGCGGGGCGCACAGGGTCGCGGCCAGCAGCGGGCACAGCAGGGAAATGCTTTTCATGGTCGATACTCGTTTCTTGTTGTTCTTGTGGTGAGCGTTCGGGTGTTGCTGTAGCCGTTGCCGTAGGCGGCTACAGGTTTACGCCTTGGCCAGCGACGGGGTGGGGTTGACCAGCACCTTGATCTGGCGCTTGTCCCGCAACAGCGCCTCGAAGCCATGTTCCACGGCCTGTTCCAGGGTCACGCAGCGGGTGACCAGGCGGGTCAGGTCCAGGCGGCCGCTGGCCAGCAGTTCGATCAGCGGCGGGTAGGCGTTGCGGTAGCCGACGCTGCCCAGCAGGCGCAGTTCGTGGTTGACCAGGTGGAAGGCATCGAACCGCGCGTCGCCCATCAAGCCCACCAGCACCGCCTCGCCCCCCTTGCGCAGGGCGTGCAGGGCGAGGTCCAGGGTCTGCTGGCTGCCGGCGGCCTCGAAGGCAGTGTCGACTCCGCCGCCGCTCAGCGCCTGCAAGCGTTGCAGCAGATCCTCGGCACGGCCGTCGAGCACCTCCAGGGCGCCGCAGTCGCGGGCCAGTTGCCGGCGTTCGGGGCAGATGTCCACGGCCAGAATCCGTTCCACCCCGCGCAGGCGCGCCAGCAGGATCAGCAGCAGACCGATGGGACCGAGGCCGAACACCACGCAGCAGTCGCCGGCCGTCAGGCTGCTCTGGTTCAGCGCGTGGAACGCCACCGCCGCCGGTTCCAGCACCGCGGCCTGCTTGAAGCTCACCGCGTCCGGCAGCGGGTGCAGCATATAGGCCGGGACCCGCACCTGTTCGGCGAAACCGCCGTCGCCCATCAGGCCGATGAAGCCCATGGACTGGCAGAGGTTGTACTGGCCGGCGTGGCAATACTGGCAATCGCCGCAGCGGTATTCGGGCTCCACCGCGACCCGGCTGCCGACCCGGACCCCCTCGACCCCCGCACCCACGGCCAGCACCTGGCCGCAGAACTCGTGGCCGAGGGTCAGGGGCGCGCGGCACCCGGACAGCGGGTGGGGCTCATGGTGCGGGATCGAGTGCGGGCCGTCGGCGTATTCGTGCAGGTCGCTGCCGCAGATACCGCAGTAGGCCACCTGGACCAGCACCTCGCCGGGTCCGGGCTCGGGCTGTTGCAGTTCGCTCAGGCGCAGGTCTCGGGCGGCATGCCAACGCAATGCTTTCATGGCTGGTTTCCTTGCAGGGCAGAGGACGGGGAGGGTTCGACGCGGCGCCCGCGAGCAAGCACCGCCGGTGCGGTTTCCTTGAGGAACAGGGCCAGCAACGCGGCCAGCAGGGCGCCGCCGCAGGAGATCCACATGACGATCGACAGGCCGAAGCGGTCGGCGGCGAACCCGGCGATGGTCGGCGAGACGAAGCCGCCCACCAGTTCGCCGATGCCCATGATCAGGCCCAGGGCCGTGGCCATGACTTCCCGGGGCACGGTCTCCGCCGGGATGGTCGCCATGAACAGGGTGAAGCAGCCCAGGCCGGTGTAGGTCAGCAGCATCAGCGCCCCCATCAGCAGCGGGCTGTCGGCGTAGAGCAGGGCCAGTGGGCAGCAGGCGGCGATCAACGAGAACAGCACCAGGGTCGGGCGGCGGCCGAACCGGTCGGAGATCGCTGCCACGCCGAAGCCCCACAGCACCCAGGCGCCCCCCAGGCAACTCATCACCGTGCCCATGCTCGCCGGGCTGTAGCCACGGACCTTGACCAGGAAGGTCGGGGTGAAGGAGATCAGGATCACGAACCAGGTGAGGAACACGCAACTGATCAGGGTGCAGAGCACGATGTTGCGGCTTTTCAGCAGGGCCAGGCGCCGGACCGGGGCCTTGGCGCTGTCGTGGCTGGCCGGCAGCGGCGGCGCATCGCGACGCACGTAGCGCCAGATCAGCAGGGCGATCAGCAGCCCGGGGAGCAGCGACACGATAAAGGCATGGCGCCAGCCGTAGGCTTCGGCCAGGGCGATCAGCACCGGCGGGCCGACCACCGCGCCCAGCAGCCCGGCCGCCGAGCCTTGCAACAGGCCCATGTTCAGGCCCCGGCGATGGGGCGAGGAGGCCTCCACCATCAGCGATTGCGAGAGCGGCAGGATCGGCCCCTCGGCCAGGCCCATGATGCCGCGGAACAGCAGCAGGCTGAGAAAACCGCTGACCAGCCCCGAGAGCGCCGAGCACAGGGAGAACAGGATCACCGCGACGATCAGCAGCGGCTTGCGTTTGCCGTGGCGGTCCGACCAGGCCCCGACCAGCGCGCCGGACACCGCCCAGGCCAGGGCCAGGACCGACGACAGCATGCCCAGGTGGCTGTTGCTCAGTTGCAGCTCGTCGGCCATGAACGGGAACAGGAAGGACAGGGCCAGGCGATCGAAGAAGACGAAGCCGAACGTCAGGAACAGCACGCCCAGCAGGATGTTCTCGTAAGCGGCTTTATTGTTGTTGTAAGCCATGGGGGTTCTCCGCGGGAGGGGCAGGTGAAAGTCGGGCGCTCAGCGAAACAGCGTGTCGATATAGGCCGCGCCGAGGCCGATCTTTGCGTAGTGGGCGCGGCACATCGCGATGTAGGAGTGCACGTCGAAATAGCCGTCCGGCTCGCCCTGTTCGTCGAGCCAGATCAGCGGGCCCTTGACGATGAAGAACGCGCGCATCGGTTGCTCGTGTTCGTAGGCCACCAGGGTGTGGCCTTCGCCCGGGGTCTCGTAGACGAAGTCGCCGGCGGTGGCGGTCCAGTCGTGCTCCAGGTAGCCCCACTTGCCGGACAGGGTGTAGGCGAACACTTCGTGGGGGTGGTAATGCCGGTTCACCAGCCCGGCGCTGCTGGCCATCAGGATGTCGCACCAGCGGTTTTCGCAGGGGGAGATCCACAGCGGCCGCGAGGACACGGTTTCGGTGAAGGGCACGTAGAGCTTCAGGTCGTCGCTGGCGGCATCGGGCAGGTAGACCTCCGGCTTGGCGTCCGGCTGGAAGCAGTTGGCGATCGGTTGCAGGTCTTTCCAGAATTCACGGTGGGCGGCTTCGGGCATGGTCGGCCTCTCTTCGTTGGGGGAGTCGAGGCGACTGTAGGCGTGCGGCGCGGGCGAGGTTTTATCGAATCGGACGGGATTGTTGACTGGAGCGGACAGGACCTTTCCTACAGGACTCAGGGACGATATTTACCCCGCCAATCGTCTTGTGCCCACAGCGTTTCACGTTGACAGCTTCTAAGGTTCATATGTTAATGAATGGCCGCGGCCCTTGTGTTCCGTGGCTTCACGCTATCCGGTCGCGGCCTTGCCGACCGGCAACGCTCCCTAGCCATGAGAAGAATAAAAATGTCTCCATGCGCCTTGCTCGAAACCCGGCATGCCTGCACCCAGGATGTGGCCCAGGACCTGCGACTGGCTTTCTGGGAGGACTACAACGCCTCCACCCTGGTGGGCCTAAAATGCAGTTCTTTCTGCGAAAGCGGGTTCGCCGCCCGCCAGGACAACCTGCAGCTGCAGGGCATGCGCCTGGCGCAGATCGAGGGCAACGAGCATGTGGTCGAGCGCGACAGCTCGATGATTCGTACGGTGCCCAAGGAGTCGGTGTTCGTGTCCTTCGTCACCGGCAGCGGTTCGTTCTTCTACCAGGATGGCGCCTGCCAGTTGCTCGAGCCGGGCGAGCTGATCGTCTACCGCACCGACAAACCCTACCTGTTCGGGTTCTCCGGGCCGATGCGCCAGTTCATTTTCGACATGCCCCAGGCGCTGTTCGCCGAGCGCTGCCTCAAGCGTTTCGACCGCCCGTTGAAGGTTGGCGCCCACAGCGGCGTGCAGCGCCTGCTGTTGCGTACCCTGGGCGAGCGCACCCGCGGTTTCTTCCAGCAGCCGCTGAGCCAGGATGCCGACGATTATCAGAACCAGGCCCTGGAACTGCTGGGCAGCCTGATCGCCGGGCAGACGGGGGAGCGGCGGATCAATGCCCTGAGCGCGTCTTACCTGCTGGCGGCCAAGCAGTGCATCGGCGAGCAGTTGGCCGACCCGGGCCTGAGCTGCGAGCGGGTGGCGGCGCAAACCGGTATTTCACCCCGGCACCTGACCCGCCTGTTTGCCCTGGAAGGCACCCAGCCCAGCCGTTTCATCCTGGAAAAACGCCTGCAGCAGGCCCACGACCTGCTGAGCAGCCCACGGGGATTGGGCCTGGATATCGGCGAAATCGCCTACCGCCACGGCTTCACCAGCCAGGCCCACTTCGCCCGGGCGTTCAAGGCGCATTACGGCCGGACGCCCAGCGAAGTGCGCAGGATTGTGTAGCCGCTGCCGCGGGCTTGGCAGCAGTACTCCTGTAGGAGCGAAGCTTGCTCGCGATAGCCGCGCAGCGGCGATGTACCTGCCACTGCGCGTTATCGTTGTAAATCCATCCCGGGCAATCGAGCGTCGACCGGCTGCTCCTACAGAAAAGCAGAAGAACAGCAGATCAGGCTGCCTGTATGGCCCGTTGCAGGCGATGGAAACCACGGCTGAAATACACCAGCGAATCGCCGTGTTCGCGCACGCAGATTTCATCCAGCTCCACCAGCATCACCGAGTGGGTGCCGACTTCCTGCACCTCGGTGATGCGCCCCTGCAGGCTGGCCAGGGCGCCGTCGAGCACCGGCAGGGCGCCCTGGCCGTGGCGCCAGGGGTGCAGGCTGAAGCGTTGCTCCATGTCCACCCCGGTCATGCCGGCGAAGTGCCGGGCGACCTCTTCGTGTTCGCCGCAGAGCACGTTGACGCAGAGCTGGCCGTTGCGCTTGAACACCGGGTTCAGGGCGCTGTTGCGGTTGACGCAGACCATCAGGCTGGGCGGGCTGTCGGTGACCGAGCAGACCGCGGTGGCGGTGATGCCGCAACGCCCGGCCGGGCCGTTGCTGGTGATGACGTTGACCGCCGCGGTCATGTGCGCCATGGCATCGCGGAAGGCTTGTTGCTTGGGATCGAGCTGAGTCATGACAAATTCCTCGGGGGGATCCTACAGGGGGCAACGGTTACTGACGGATGCGGTCGAGCATGTTGATGTCGTCCGGGTTGGTCAGGTGCGGCACTGTCCAGCCGTCGAGGTCATAGTCGCCGAGGCAGCGGTCCACCAGCGCGGTCATGGCCTGCATCGAGCCGCTGGCCTGGGCGTGGCGCAGGCACTGCATGCGGATTTCGTCCTGGCTGCCGGCGTAGTTGATCTCGTACAGCTCGTGGCGGCCGCCGAACTCGGTGCCGATGGCGTCCCACAGCAGCTTGAGGATCTTGATCCGCTCCTCGTGGCCCATGCCCGCCGAGCCCCGGCAGTAGGTACTCAGGTATTGGTTGAGCATGGGGTCCTTGAGGTCGCGGGACCCGGACGGCAGGTAGATCAGCCCGCTGGCCACCACTTGTTCGATGATCTTCTTGATGTCGGTGTAGGCCTGGGGCGCCAGCACCCGGTAGGCCTGCAAGGCCTGGGTGCTGGGCAGCCAGGCGCCGTTCAGCCATTCGCTGGCGTTGCCGTGCATGGCGTCGGTCAGGGACCAGAACAGGTTGCGCCAGGCCACCACTTCGCCGACCTGGGCCTGGACCCCGCGAAACTCCAGGGAGCCGGTGCACTGCAGGGCCTTGACCAGCAACCCGGTGATGAAGTCGAGCTTGACCGCCAGCCGGGTGCAGCCCTGCATCGGGAACAGCCGGCCGAAACCGCCCTGGGGGAACCATTGGCGGCAGCGCTCGAAATCGCGGTAGATCAGCACGTTTTCCCAGGGGATGAACACCTTGTCCATGATCAGGATCGCGTCGTTCTCGTCGAAGCGGCTGGACAGCGGGTAGTCGAACGGCGAACCGCTCATGCCGGCCTGCAGTTCATAGGAGGGGCGGCAGATCAGCTTCATGCCGCGGGTGTTCATCGGCGCGATGAACATCAGGGCGAAGTCGGTGTTGTCCCCCAGCAGCTGGGCCGAGCCCTGGCCAACGAAGTTGTAGTGGGTCAGGGCCGAGTTGGTGGCCACCACCTTGGCGCCGCTGACGATGATCCCGCCCTCGACTTCCTCGTCCACGGAAATGAACACGTCCTTGACCTGGTCCACCGGTTTGTCGCGGTCGATGGGTGGGTTGACGATGGCGTGGTTGAGGTACAGGCAGGCTTCCTGGATGCGCTTGTACCAGGTGCGGGCGTTGTCTTCGAAGCGCCCGTAGAACGCCGGGTTGGCGCCCAGGGCGCTGCCGAAGGCGGCCTTGTAGTCCGGGCTGCGGCCCATCCAGCCGTAGGTCAGGCGCGACCACTCGGCGATGGCGTCGCGTTGCTGGCGCAGTTCGTCGGCGCTTTTCGCCGAACGGAAGAACTTGTGGGTGTAGCCGCCGTTGCCGGTGTCGGTGTCCCAGCACAGCTGGTCCTTGGTGGCCGGATCGTGCAGGGCATCGTAGAGGCGCGCCATGGAGGCGGCGGAATTGCGGAACGCCGGGTGGCGGGTCACGTCCTTGACCCGGTCGCCATAAATGTAGATTTCGCGATCGTCGCGCAGGCTGGCCAGGTATTCGGCACCGGTCAGCGGGCGGTTCGTCTCGGCACGGAAGTCTTCGGGTTTCATCATTCACTCCAGTCGTTGTTATGCGTTATCAGTGAGCTGGGGCCCATGATGGGCAGGGCGGGGCGGCGACTGAATGGCTTTTCCGGCGAATGAATTGCACTTTTCATGGGGGGCGAGCGAGTCGACGCAGGGCCGTGGAGGGGCGGTGGAGCAGGCGCTGGCGGAGGCCCGGCCAGGCAGGTTGTATCAGCCTTGAAACACTCGGCGCTGTAGAAACTTTTTTTTACAAATACCCGCAAAAAACCTAAAGCCCGGCCGATATCGGTATTAGGCCCACAGACCAACTACAACAGTGGTGCCCGCCTGTCAGGCTGGTGACAGGGTCTGGCGCATGGATGCCCGCAGTCCTCTACCCCCGAGAGTCATCCTATGTCCCTACGTAATATGAATATCGCGCCTCGAGCCTTCCTCGGTTTTGCGTTCATCGCGTTGCTGGTCATCGCGCTGGGTGTGTTTGCCGTCAACCGCATGTCGGTCATCCGACAGGCTTCCATCGATATGGAAAGCAACCAACTGCCCAGCGTAGGGTTCCTCGGCAACGTCACCGAAAACGTGCTGCGCCTGCGGATTCTCTCGTTCCGCGTGCTGGTCAACCGCGAACCGGCCAGCCTGCAGGAAGCGCAGACCCGTATCGACGCGCTGGTGGACAAGGTGCGCCAGGCCCAGGCCAGCTACGCCGCCTTGCCGGCGGGGGCAGAGGAAACGGCCTTGTACAAGAACTTCGCCGCCACCCTGGACAAGTACCTGCAGGCGCAGAGCGACATGATGGAGTTGTCGCGGCAGAACAAGCTCGAGGAGATGCGCACCCTGATCAACACGCGGATCAAGGACGGCACCGATCAGATGGGCGAGCAGTTGAACCAGCTGGTGGCGATCAACAAGGCCGACGCCACCCAGGCCTCGGAGCAGGCCGGCGACCACTACCGCAGCGCGATCGCCGGGATCATCGCCGTGGCGCTGGTCGCGGCCTTGCTCACGGTGGTGCTGGCGCTGCTACTGACCCGCAGCATCGTTGCCCCGCTGAACCGCGCGGTGCTCGCCGCGCAGACCATCGCCGGAGGCAACCTGACCAAGGCCATCGAGATCGACGGCACGGACGAACCGGCCCGTCTGCTCGGCGCCCTGAGCGACATGCAGGGCAACCTGCGCAAGACCATCGAACAGATCTCCGGCTCGGCGACCCAGCTGGCCTCGGCCGCGGAAGAGCTCAACGCGGTCACCGAAGAAGCCTCCCGTGGCCTGCAGCAGCAGAACAACGAAATCGAACAGGCGGCCACCGCGGTCAACGAGATGACCGCAGCGGTGGAAGAGGTGGCGCGCAACGCGGTGTCGACCTCCGAAGCCTCGCACCAGTCGACCCAGGCCGCGCGCGAAGGCCGCGACCGGGTGGTGGAAACCGTCGACGCGATCCAGACCATGACCCACGACGTGCAAAGCACCTCGGTGATGATCGAAGGCCTGGCCAGCCAGGGCCGTGACATCGGCAAGGTGCTGGACGTGATCCGCGCCATCGCCGAGCAGACCAACCTGCTGGCCCTCAACGCGGCGATCGAGGCGGCCCGTGCCGGCGAGGCCGGGCGCGGTTTCGCGGTGGTGGCCGATGAGGTGCGGGCCCTGGCCCATCGCACCGCGCAGTCGACCCAGGAGATCGAGAAGATGGTCGCCGGCATCCAGAACGGCACCGGCGAGGCGGTGCAGTCGATGCAGCAAAGCAACCAGCGCACCCAGAGCACCCTGGAAATGGCCCGCGCCGCCGGCGTGGCCCTGGAGCAGATCGCCGAGTCGATCAACCTGATCAACGAGCGCAACCTGGTGATCGCCAGCGCCTCGGAGGAGCAGGCCCAGGTGTCCCGCGAGGTCGATCGCAACCTGGTGAATATCCGCGACCTGGCTACCCAATCGGCCGCCGGGGCCAACCAGACCAGCGCCGCCAGCCATGAGCTGTCGCGCCTGGCGGTGGATTTGAATGCGATGGTGGCGCGCTTTGTGATTTGAGTTAGGGTTGTTGAATGCGTGCCCAAGGAGAGCGAGATGCGCTATTCAGCCCTGACCCAAAGGATCGACGGCGAAGGTGCCGCCGCTTGGCAAATCCATTACCGCGCCCTGGAGCTGCGCGAGCAGGGCGTCGATGTATTGCTGCTGACCATCGGCGACCCGGATTTCGATACCCCCAGGCCCATTGTCCAGGCCGCCATCGATAGCCTGCTGGCGGGCGATACCCACTACTCGGAGGTGCGCGGCAACCATTCGCTGCGCACCCGCATCGCCCGCCGGCATGCCGCCCGCAGCGGCCAGGCGGTGGGCGCCGAGCATGTGGTGGTGCTGCCGGGGGCGCAGTGCGCGGTGTTTTCCGTGGCCCAGTGCCTGCTCAACCCCGGTGACGAGGTGCTGGTGGCCGAACCGATGTACGTCACCTACGAAGGTGTGTTCGGCGCCTGCGGGGCCAAGGTCCTGCCGGTTCCGGTGCAGCCCGGCAACGGTTTTCGCGTCGAGCCGGCGGCGGTCGCCGCACGCATCACCCCCAAGACCCGGGCGCTGATGCTCAACAGCCCGAACAACCCTTCCGGCGCCAGCCTGTCCCGGGCCACCTGGCAGGCATTGGCGCGGCTGTGCATCGAGCATGACTTGTGGCTGATCTCCGACGAGGTCTACAGCGACCTGCTGTTCGACGGCGAGCACATCAGCCCCGGCAGCCTGCCGGGCATGGCCGAACGTACGGCGACCATCAACAGCCTGTCCAAGTCCCATGCCATGACTGGCTGGCGGGTCGGCTGGGTGGTGGCACCGCCGGCCCTGGCCGGGCACTTGAGCAATCTGGCGCTGTGCATGTTGTACGGGTTGCCGGATTTCGTGCAGAACGCCGCGGTGGTGGCGCTGGAGGCCGAGCTGCCGGAACTGGCGCAGATGTGCGAGGAATATCGCCAGCGCCGGGACCTGGTGTGCGAGCAGTTGAGCCAGTGTCCGGGGCTGAAACCGGTCAAGCCGGACGGCGGCATGTTCGTCATGGTCGATGTCCGGGAGACCGGCCTGGGCGCCCAGCAGTTCGCCGAGCGGCTGCTGGAGGAACATGGGGTCTCGGTGCTCGCCGGCGAGGCCTTCGGCCCCAGCGCGGCGGGGCATATCCGCATCGGCCTGGTGGTCGACCAGCAGCGCCTGGCCGATGCCTGCCAGCGCATCGTCCAGTGCACCCAGGACCTGCTCGAAGGCCGGCCGGTCAAGCGCTTGTAGCTGCCGCCGAAGACGCTGGGCTGCACTTGATCCTGTAGGAGCGAAGCTTGCTCGCGATGGTCGTCAACGAAGACGCGTACTCACTGGATGTACGCAGCGTTCTCAAGTCCATCGCGGGCAAGCCTCGCTCCTACAGGGCTGTGTCAGGCCCGGGCTCAGACCGCGGCTTTGCGGCGCTCCCAGGCCTGGGGGTTGACCAGGTTGGCCGGGCGCTGGCCGGCCAGGGCCGCCAGCAGGTTGTCGACCGCGCAGCGGGCCATGGCCTCACGGGTCTCGACGGTGGCCGAGCCGATATGCGGGGTGGCCACCACGTTGTTCAACTGCAGCAGCGGCGAGTCGTGGCCCAGGGGCTCGCGCTCGAACACATCCAGCCCGGCCGCGCGGATCTGCCGCTTCTGCAGGGCTTCGATCAGCGCCTGCTCGTCCACCACCTTGCCCCGGGAAATATTGATGAAGATGCTCTCCGGGCGCATCAGGGCGAATTCATCACGGCCGATCAGGCCCCGGGTCTGGTCCGTCAGCGGTAGGGTCAGGCAGACGAAGTCGGCCTGTTGCAGCAGTTGCGGCAGGCTGCAGTAACGGGCGCCGAAACGTTGTTCCACCGCCGGTTTCGGGCTGTTGCTGTGGTAGATCACCGGCATGCCGAAGCCGAAATGACCGCGCTGGGCCAGGGCTTCGCCGATCCGTCCCATGCCGATGATGCCCAGGGTCTTGCCGTGCACGTCGCTGCCGAAATGCAGCGGCCCGATGTTGCGGTTCCACTGGCCGGCGCGCACCAGGTTGGCCAGTTCCACCACCCGCCGGGCGCTGGCCAGGATCAGCGCGAAACCGGTGTCGGCGGTGGTCTCGGTGAGCACGTCCGGGGTGTTGCTGAGCAGGATGTCGCGGCGGGTCAGGTAGTCGATGTCGTAGTTGTCGACGCCCACCGAAACGCTGGCCACGGCCTCCAGGCGCGGTGCCAGGTCCAGCAGCTCGGCGTCCAGGCGCAGGCTGGCGCCGAGCAGGCCCTGGGCGCCGGGCAGGGCGCTGCGCAGCTTGGCCAGGCCCTGGGCGCCCAGGTCTTCGATCAGGGTCACCTGGGCTTGTTCATGCAGCCGGGCCATCAGTGGCGGCGAGAGTTTCTTGTACAGCACGATCTGTTTTTTCATCGGGTTCACCTATTCGATTCAGGAATGCACCAGGCGGCGCACCGGCAGCGGGCTAGGGCTGCGGTCGCCGGCGCCCGGGTTGAGAAAGAGGGTCAAGACCACCGACAGCAGCAGCGCGCCGCTCATCAGCAGGTAGGAGGCGCCCGGCGAACCGGTGGCGCTGTTCAGGTAGCCCACCAGGTAAGAGCCGCCGAACGAGCCCAGGGCGCCCATGCTGTTGATCAGCGCCATGGCGCCGCCGGCGACGTTGGCCGGGAGGATCTCCGGGACGATGGCGAAGAACGGCCCGTAAGGCGCGTACATGCAGGCGCCGGCGAGCACCAGCAAGCCATAGGACCACCAGAAGTGCTCGGCGCCCAGCAGGTAGGAGCCGTAGAAGGCGACGGAGGCGATCAGCAGCGGCGGCCAGACGAAGCGCTTGCGCTTCTGGATGCGGTCCGAGCCCCAGGACACCCCGAGCATGGCGATCACTGCGGCCAGGTAGGGCAGCGCCGACAGCCAGCCGGCCTCGACCATGTCCATCTGCGCGCCGTGCTTGAGGATCGACGGCAGCCACAGCACGAAGCCGTAGACGCCGATGCTCCAGCAGAAGAACTGCAGGGCGAGGACGATCACCTTGGGCGAGCGGAAGGCTTCGGCGTAGTTCTTCACCGCCTTGATGCCCACCTGCTCCGCGGCCAGGGCGCTTTCCAGGTCGCGCTTTTCCCGGTCGCTGAGCCAGTTCGCCGCGCTCGGGCGGTCGTCGGCCAGGCGCCACCAGATAAAGGCCCAGAGCACCGCCGGCAGGCCTTCGATGATGAACATCCAGCGCCAGCTGAAATGCTCCACCAGGTAACCCGAGACCACCGACATCCAGAGCATGGTCACCGGGTTGCCGAGGATCAGGAAGGTGTTGGCCCGCGAGCGTTCGGCCCGGGTGAACCAGTGGCACAGGTAGACCAGCATCGCCGGCATCACCGCGGCCTCGACCACGCCGAGCATGAAGCGGATGCCGATCAGCATCCAGGCGTTGGACACCACCCCGGTCAGGGTGGCCAGGCCGCCCCAGAGGATCAGGCTGACGAAGATCAGTTTCTTCACGCTGTGTTTCTGCGCGTAGATCGCCCCCGGCACCTGGAAGAAGAAGTAGCCGAGGAAGAACAGCGCGCCGAGCAGGGAGGACAGGCCGGGGGTGATCATCAGGTCGGCGGCCATCCCGGAGGCCGCCGCGAACCCGTAGTTGGCGCGGTCCAGGTACGCCAGGCTGTAGGTGATGAAGACGATGGGCATGATGTACCACCAGCGGCGGGTGGCGAGTTTCAGCGTTTGCATAAGGGTGCTCCTGAGCTTGTTGTTTTTGTCGCAACAGGTAACGCGTGGGTTCAATGGGTAGCGGGGGTGTTCAAGGGCTGATCGCGAGCGAGCTTGTTCCTGCCGGGGACGATGACGCGGGTGGTGGCGCGATCGGCTGCAAGGCGGCTGCCTGCAGATCCTCCCGGCGCGGCAGGCCTTCCATGTCGCCGCGGCTCTGCACCGCGCGGCTGCCGATCCAGTTCGCGCGCTGCACGGCCTCGGCCATGCTGTGGTTCTCCAGCAGGGCGCTGATCAGGCCGACGGCAAAACCGTCGCCGGCGCCCACGGTGTCGACCACCTGGGCCACCGGCACGGCCTCGACGAAACCCTCGTGCAGCTGGGTGCGGTAATAGGCGCCATGGGCTCCGAGCTTGATCACCACGGCCTCGACGCCCTGGTCCAGGTAGAACGCGGCGATGTCGGCCGGGTCGTCGCGACCGGTCAGCAGGCGGCCTTCGCTCAATCCCGGCAGCACCCAATGGGCGAGCACGGCCAGGCGGTTGATTTCATGGATCATCAGTTTTTCGCTGCCCCACAGGCTGGGCCGCAGGTTCGGGTCGAAGGACAGGCTGCGGCCAGCGGCGCGCATCCGGCCCATCAGGCTATGGGACAGGTCCCGGGCCGAGGCCGACAGCGCCGGAGGAATGCCGGTGGCGTGCAGGTGGCGGGCGCGCAGCAGGGCGGGGGCGATGTCGTCGACGCTCAGGTGGCTGGCCGCCGAGCCACGGCGGAAGTATTCCACCCGTGGATCGTCGCCGTGCTCTTCCAGGGACTTGAGCTGGAAACCGGTGGGGTGCCGCGGGTCGGTGGCGACAAAACGGCAATCCACGCCTTCGGCCTGCAGGCTGTCGACGACGAAGCGCCCCAGGGAATCGGCGCCGACCCGGCTCAGCCAGCCGACCTTGAAGCCCAGGCGCGACAGGCCGATGGCGACGTTGCTGTCGGCGCCGGCGATGCGCTTGTGGAAGTGGCCGACCCGGGCCAGGTCGCCGCTCTGTTCGGCGACGAACATCGCCATGGTTTCGCCGAACGACAGGATATCGAGTTCAGACATGGGCATGCTCCAGGCGGGATTGGCCGAGGCGGGCGAGGGTGGCGACGTGCTCCCGGGTCAGTTGCACCAGGTCGTCGCCTGGCAGCGGGTATTCCACCGCGCGGGTAATGCCTTGGGGCATGTGCCGCAGCAGCTGCTCCCACAGGTGCAGGTCGGCCAGGCCCGGCGGGATCGCCACCAGCTTGCCGTCGGCACGCCGGGCCACGGCCTTGCAGTGCACATAACCGACATGCCGGCCGAGCAGGCGCGCGGCGGCGGAGGCGGACTGCTCCTGCCATTGCCAGTTGCCGATGTCGAAGGTCATCCGCACCGGCAGCCGGTGCCGCTCGACCTCGGCGAAGAAGCGCTGGAAGGGTTCGATGCGTCCGCCGTGCAGGGTCTGGTCGTTTTCCACCAGCAGTTGCACCGGGTAGCGCGCCAGCAGCAGGCCCAGCTGAGGCAGGTCGTTGTGTTCGGTGAAATAGCCCAGAGACACCTTGAGGCTTTTCGCGCCGAAGGCCTGGGCTCGTTGCAGCGTCTGTTCCAGTGTCGGGTTGGCCTGGTTGCGCCCGGCCACCCACAGTTCCAATGGCGATGAAAACACGCTTTCCAGCTGCTGCTCACGGGTGGCCTGGGCCAGTCGGGCCGGGTCTTCGTCGGTCAGCAGCTCCTCGCGCCATTCGATGCGCGACGCGCCAGCGGCGGCCAGCACTGCGATGAAATGGCCCTGGCCCAGCTCGCGGACCCGCTCGGCGCCGTAGCTGGAAAGGCTGATGGAAACAGGCGATCTATTCATTGTTGTGGCCTCTGAAACCGGTTTCATTTCTTCTCAAAAAAAAGCCCCCAAAAGAAGCTCATTTCCCTGTCTTCATGCCTGCGCCGTTCCCTGTAGCCGCTGCCGAGCGCAGCGAGGCTGCGATCGGCAACGCAGTTGCCGCAAAACCTGATACCTCGCAGGAACTGGGGAAACGCAATGCCTGCCTGGCGAGTCCTTCGGCCTCGATCGCAGCCTCGCTGCGCTCGGCAGCGGCTACACCGGCACCGCGATTCGCAAGTCGATCAGTGGTTACAGAACCCCTCGCTGTCGGGTAGAACCGCGAACGATCAGCTCGGCCGGGAAGTCCAGCACCCGCAGCGGTTCGGTATCGCCGCGCAAGCGCTTGAGCAGGCACTCGAAGGCACTGGCGCCGATGCGTTCGGTGGGCTGGGCGAGGGCGGTGATGCCGTCGCCCACCAGCGGGTACCAGTCGAGGTCGTCGAGGGCGATCAGGCCGATCTCGTCGAACAGCGGGCAGCCCAGCTCGCGCAGGGCCCGGGTCGCGGCCAGGGCGGCGACGCCGTTGGCGCAGAACAGGGCTTTGGGGCCAGGGCCCGGGGCGACGAGAAACTGTTGCAGCTGCTGGTTCAGCGTGGCGCCGGTTTCCACCACGGCGCCTTGCAGCGCCGGGCGCTGCCGGATCTGCGCCTTGAAACCTTCGCTGCGCTCGAGCCGCGAGCTGGTGCCGTCATGGGGTTCGCTGACCAGCAGCAGGTCGCGGTAGCCGCACTCCTGCAAATGCTCGATGGCGCACTGTACGGCCTGGGGGTTGTCGAGGCCGACCAGGTCGCTGTGCAGTTGCTCGACTTTGCGGTCCACCAGGACCATGGGCATTTCCCGGTGCAGCTCGCGCAACTCGTCCAGGTGATGGCCAAGGGTGTTCACGATCAGGCCTTCGATGTTGTACGAGCGCAGGTTGGCCAGGTGCTGGCGCTCCTGTTCGTCGTCGCGGTCGGTGTTGCACACCACCAGGCTGTAGCCGTGCTGGCGGCAGGCGGTTTCCACGCCGTGCATCACTGCAATCGAATAAGGGTTGCGGATATCGGCCACCAGCATGCCGATCAGGCGCGTGCGCCCGCGTTTCAGGCCGCGGGCCATCTGGTTCGGGCGGTAGCCCAGCTCGCTGATCGCCTGTTCGATGCGTTGGGCGATGGCATCGGAGAGCAGGGCGCGGTCCTCGCCGATAAAGCGCGACACGCTGGCCTTGGAGACCCCGGCGCGTTCGGCGACGTCGAGCATGGTCACGCGGCTGCGCTGGGCGGCGGAAAAGCTGTTCACGGGCGAGGACCTGTCATTGGCGTTCTTGTTATGGGGTGTATCCGTTTCAGGTGCGACGTTCTGCCGCATCGCTGAAACCGGTTTCAGGAAACAGCAAAGCGCTTTTGCCGTCAAGAGCGATTGGCGTCAGCGGGATGAAAAAAATGTCATGCAGGCGATCGATGGCGGCCTTCTTTGGCAGAGGGAAGCGTCTGGCACCTGCGTTGCCGGTGATCGCGGTTTTCCTGGATGAAGGCTATTGCAGGCACGCGCGCAGGTAGTCGAGTAGGGCGCCGTACAGCGCATCCACCTCCGGCGCCAGGCCCTTGGCCCGCAGGCAGCCGTGCACCAGGCCGAGGCCCGGGTACAGCTGGCTGCGGCCGCCGGCGGCCAGCAACCGGCGGTGGTACAGCTCGCCGTCGTCGCGCAGTGGGTCGAACTGCGCCAGGGCGATAAAGGCCGCGGGCAGGCCGCTGAAATCCGTGGCCAGCAGGGGGCGGGCATAGGGCGACTGGCGGTGGAGGGCCGGCAGGTACAGGTCCAGGTAGTCCTCCACATCGTTGCTGCCAAGCAGGGGCGCGTCGGCGCATTGCTGGCGCGAGGGCAGGTCGGCGCCGCCGCCGAGGCCGGGATACAGCAGCACCTGAGCGGCGGGCAAGGTTTGGCCGGCATCGCGCAGGGCCAGGCACAGGGCCGCGGCGAGGTTGCCGCCGGCGCTGTCGCCGATCACCAGCTGGCGCCGCTTATCCAGGGCGAAGGGGCTGGCGCCGGCCTGCAAGGCCCGCCACACCGCCAGGCAATCATCGAAGGCAGCAGGGAATGGCTGTTCGGGCGCCAGGCGGTAATCCACGGCAATCACCAGCACCTGCAACTGCGCCGCCAGGTAGGCGGTGATGAAGTCGTGGGAATCCAGGTCGCCCACCACCCAGCCCCCGCCGTGCAGGTACAGCAGGCAGGGCCAGCCGTCGGCGGGCATCGGGCGGCTCGGGCAATAGGCGCGTACCGGCACTCCGGCCAGTTGCACGTCGCTGACTCGCAGGCCGTCCGGGCGGGGTGGGGTGAAGGCTTGGCACATGCGGCTGTAGCTGTCGCGCTGGGCATTGAAGCTGTTGTCGACGCTGGTGAAGCCCAGGGTCTTGGCGACGAAGGCGGCGAGTTCGGGGGAGAGTGGGTAGTGGGGCATGACCGGGGGGATATCCGTTGTCGGGGAGGACGTCATCGCGGGCAAGCCTCGCTCCTACAGAAGCAGTGTGATCCTGTAGGAGCGAGGCTTGCTCGCGATAGGGGCGGCAGGGCGCCGCTATTTCAAACTGGCCTGCACCGTCGCCACGCCGTCCTTGCCATCGAAGCTGCTGACTCCGGCGAGCCAGCGTTGCAGGTCTTCGGGGTGTTCGCGCAGCCATTGCCGCGCCACTTCCTGGGGCGTCTTGCGTTCCATGATCGGCACCATCAGCTGGCTTTCCTGGGCCGCCGTGAAGGTCAGGTTCTGCAGCAGGCGATGGACGTTGGGGCAACGCTCGGCGTAGTCCGGGGCGGTGACGGTGGACACGCTGGCCGCACCTTCGTTGGGGCCGTAGACGTCTTCGCTGCCGGTCAGGTAGGCGATCCGCATGTTGATGTTCATCGGGTGCGGGGTCCAGCCGACGAAGACCACGAACTCCTTGCGGTTGATCGCCCGTTGCACCGCCGCCAGCATCCCGGCCTCGCCGGACTCGATCAGCTTGAAGCCCTTGAGGCCGAAATGGTCGGTGTCGATCAGGGTCTTGATCGTGGTGTTGGCGCCGCTGCCGGGCTCGATGCCGTAGATCTTGCCGCCCAGCTGTTCCTTGAAGCGGGCGATGTCGGCGAAGGTCTTCAGGCCCGCGGCGGCGACGTAGTCCGGCACGGCGAGGGTGGCCTGGGCGTCGGCCAGGCTCGGTTGCGCCATGACCTTGACCTGGCCGGCCTCGAGGAAGGGCGCGATGTTCTTGTCCATCGCCGGCTTCCAGTAGCCGAGGAAGATGTCCAGGCGTTTGTCGCGGATGCCGGCGAAGATGATCTGCTGCACGGCGCTGGTCTGTTTGCTGTCGTAGCCCAGGCCCGTCAGCAGCACCTCGGCCATGCCGCTGGTGGCGATGACGTCGGTCCAGTTGACCACGCCCATGCGCACGGTCTTGCAGGAAGCGGGCTCGCTGGCCCAGGTGCCGGCGCTGAACAACAGGGCGCCGCAGAGGATCGGGAGACAAGGGTTGAACAGGTTTTTCATCGCAGGGTCTCGTCCGGCAGGTTGTTATTGTCAGAGGCGGCGTCTTGCTGCGCCGTGGGCTCAAGTTACGTAGCCTGCCCGCTGCACAAGCGCCCTCAGGCGACCGGCTTTTGCACTGGGGCGACTCGCCGCACGCCAGGCCCGAACCTTTCAGGCCAACAGGCTCAACCAGGCCGAGGCCAACAGCAACAGCGCCATGCCCCGATTGAAGCGCTGCATGGCCGTCGGCGAACGCAACAGCCGGGCGGAGCCGGCGCCGAGTATCGCCCAGACGCCGATGCAAGGCAGGGACACCAGGAAAAACACCAGCGACAGATACAGCACTTGGCTCTGGCGTTCGCTGCCGTTGCCGGCGAATACGCTGACCACGGCCAGGGCCATCATCCAGGTCTTCGGGTTGACCAGCTGCAGGCTGGCGCCGCCGAACAGGCCCAGGCGCCGGGACGTGTCGCCGGCCTCGGGGTCGATGGCGGCGGGCGGCGCGCGGAATATCTGCCAGGCCAGGTAGCTCAGCCAGATGACCCCGGCCCAGCGCATGGCGGCGGGCAGGCCGGGCACGTTCATCAGCGTCTGGCCGAGGCCGCTGCCCACCAGCAAGACGATGCCGGCGGCGCCCGCGCAGGCGCCGAGGATGATCGGCAGCGCGGCCTTGAAGCCGTAACGGGCGCTGTTGCTCAGCACCAGGATATTGGTCGGCCCCGGGGTGATGGAGGCGACGAAGGCGAACAGCAGGAAGGGCAGCAGGCTAGGCAGGGAGGAGGACAACATGGCGGGCAGACTCCAGTGAGGATCGGTGAGCGATCTTCACTGGCGGATGTTCAGGCGTCTGGAAGATTTGAGCAGCGCTTGCGGTACGCCGCCGGCGTCATGCCGTAAGCGCGGACGAACCAGCGGCCCATGTGGCTCTGGTCGGCGAACCCCAGGGCCATGGCCACGACGGCCGGTTGTTCGCCGCGGGCCAGCAGGCGCCGGGCCTTGGCCAGGCGCAGTTGCACCAGATAGGCATGGGGTGGCAGGCCGTAGGCGGCCTTGAAGGCGCGGGTCAGGCGGAAGCGGTCGACGCCGCAGGCCGCGCCCAGCTCGTTCAGGCTGATGTCCTGCTGGGCGTGGGCATGCAGGTAGTCCCGGGCCTTGTGCGCCACCAGGGGCAGGCGCGGGTCCTCGTTGTAGCGTCGGCGCCAGCGCAGGTGCCCGGTGAGTTGGTCGAACAAGCGGTCCATGGCGCTCTGGCGGACGATGCGCAGCTCGCGGTGATGCAGGCTGTGGAACGCGTCGCTGGTGGCCCGGGCCAGGCGCTGGTCGCTGGCCAGGGTGGTGGCGAAGCTCAACTGGCTGTTGGCCGGCGCCTCCTCGAACAGCGCGCCCAGCTCATGTTCCAGCCACTGGGGGTCGAGGTACAGCATGCGGTAGGTGAAGCCGCCTTCGGTGGGGGCGTCGCCGTCGTGGATTTCCCCGGGCTCGAGGAGGAACACCTTGCCCGGGGTGCTGTGATAGCGCTCGCGCCGGCAGTGGAATTGCTGCACACCTTCTTCGGTCACGCCCACCAGATAACTGTCGTGCCAGTGCGGGTCGTAGGCATGGCCGGTGAAGTGGGCGCGCAGGGTTTCGATGCCGGTGTCGGCGTCCTGGGCCAGGTCGAGCCAGTTGTGCGCGTTCATGGAAGGTCCGTGGCGAGGGCGGGAATCGCAGTAGGCGCCCGCCGGCTGGCCCGGGTCTAGAACATTTGTGCGGTATCAGCTGAACAGCCCGGCGGCGATGTTGACGGAAAACCCGAGGATCGCGGTGTTGAACACAAAGCCGATCAGCGACTGGGCGAGGACGATCTTGCGCAGTTCGCGGGTGGCCACGCCAACGTCGGAGGTCTGCACCGCCACGCCGATGGTGAAGGAGAAATACAGGAAGTCCCAGTAATTGGGGGTGATCAGGCCTTCGGCGAAGCGCAGGGCCGGGTCCTTGCCGCCCCAGGTGTAGTAGAGGCGGGCGTAGTGCACGCTGAAGATCACCCCGATGAGCAGCCAGGAGCCCAGCACCGTGAGACCGGTAAAGGCGTAGTGCAGCAGGCGCCGACTGGTCTCCAGGTCCTTGCCGCCGGCCAGCGAGAAGGTGATGGCGGCGAGGCTGGCGATGGCCGCGATGCACACCATGAGCAACACCAGCCCGGCGTTTTCGTCTTCGACCTCGGCGATGCGCTTCACGTCGTCGGCCCTGGACCGCGCGGTGAGCCAGAACATCAGCGCCAGGTAGCTCCAGACCCCGGCGTTCCAGCCGATGAGGATTTTGCTGAGCAGCAGGTCGGCCGGGGCCAGGATGCCCGCCGCGACGCCGATCAGGGCGCCGGCGGTCAGGCGGGGGTGGGTACGCAGAAGGTGCGGCATGGCGGCTCACAGGGTCAGGGTTGCGCCAAACCTTAGCATGGAGCCCGGGTAGCTGCCGCCGTGGGCGGGAGCGGCAGCTACGGGCGGTGCCTGGGTGTCATTGCGCCTGCGGTGCGCTTTGCTCCCGAGCCTGTGTGCTCCGACGCTTGACCAGCTTCATCACCACCACGAAGAACACCGGCACGAACACCACCGCCAGGGTCGCGGTGATCATGCCGCCGATTACCCCGGTGCCGATGGCCTGCTGGCTGGCCGAGCTGGCGCCGCTGGCGATGGCCAGGGGCACCACGCCGAGGATGAACGCCAGCGAGGTCATGACGATCGGCCGCAGGCGCAGGCGCGCGGCCTGCACCGTGGCCTCCACCAGGTCGTGGCCTTCGTCGTACAGGCTCTTGGCGAACTCGATGATCAGGATCGCGTTTTTCGCCGACAGGCCGATGATGGTGATCAGCCCGACCTTGAAGAACACGTCGTTGGGCATACCGCGCAGGGTCACCGCCAGCACCGCGCCGAGCACCCCCAGCGGCACCACCAGCAGCACCGAGGTGGGAATCGACCAGCTCTCGTAGAGCGCCGCCAGGCACAGGAACACGATCAGCAGCGACAGCACCATCAACAGCGGGGCCTGGCTGCCGGACAGGCGTTCCTGCAGCGACAGGCCGGTCCATTCCTGGCCCAGGCCGGTCGGCAGTTGGCTGACCAGGCGCTCGATTTCCGCCATGGCCTCGCCGGTGCTGTGGCCCGGGCTCGGTTCGCCGGAAATGCTGATGGCCGGGTAGCCGTTGTAGCGGGTCAACTGGGTCGGGCCCTGGGTCCAGCGGGCCTTGGCGAAGGCCGACAGCGGCACCATCTTGCCCAGGTCGTTGCGCACATGGATCTTCAGCAGGTCTTCCACCTGGCTGCGGCGATCGCCCTCGGCCTGGACCACCACCCGCTGCATCCGCCCCTGGTTGGGGAAGTCGTTGATGTAGCTGGAACCGATCGCGGTGGACAGCACGTTGCCGATATCGGCGAAGGACACGCCCAGGGCGTTGGCCTGCTTGCGGTCGACTTCCAGGTGCACCTGCGGCGCCTCGGCCAGGGCGCTTTCGCGCACGTTGGCCAGGATCGGGCTTTTCTCCGCCGCGGCCAGCAGCTCGGTACGGGCCTGCATCAGCGCGGCATGGCCGAGGCCGCCACGGTCCTGCAGGCGGAACTCGAAGCCGCTGGAGGTGCCCAGGCCGTCCACTGGCGGCGGCAGCACGGCGTAGGCCACCGCGTCCTTGATGTCGCTGAAGGCGATGTTGGCGCGGTCGGCGATGGCTTGCGCCGAATCGTCGACCGTGCGTTCTGACCAGTCCTTGAGGGTGGTGAACGTCAGTGCGGCGTTCTGCCCGCTGCCGGAGAAGCTGAAGCCGAGGATCACCGTACTGTCGCCGACCCCCGGCTCGCTGGCGTTGTGCGCCTCGATCTGTTCCACCACCTGCACCGTGCGATTCTTGCTCGCGCCCGGGGGCAACTGGATGTCGGTGATGGTGTAGCCCTGGTCTTCCACCGGCAGGAACGAAGAGGGCAGGCGGCTGAACAGCAGCCCCAGGCCCACCAGCAGCACGCCGTACACCAGCAGGTAGCGGCCGCAGCGTTGCAGCGCATAGGCCACCCAGCGCTGGTAGCCGTCGCTGAGGTGTTCGAAGCGCCGGTTGAACCAGCCGAAGAAGCCGCCTTTTTCATGGTGCTCGCCCTTGGCGATCGGCTTGAGCAGGGTGGCGCACAGGGCCGGGGTCAGGGTCAGGGCGAGGAAGGCCGAGAACAGGATCGAGGTGGCCATCGACAGCGAGAACTGCTGGTAGATCACCCCCACCGAACCCGCCATGAAGGCCATCGGCAGGAACACCGCCACCAGCACCAGGGTGATGCCGACGATCGCGCCGGTGATCTGCTGCATCGCCTTGCGCGTGGCTTCCTTCGGCGACAGGCCCTCGGTGGCCATGATCCGCTCGACGTTCTCTACGACCACGATGGCGTCGTCCACCAGGATGCCGATGGCCAGGACCATGCCGAACATGGTCAGCACGTTGATCGAGAACCCCAGGGCCAGCATGGTGGCGAAGGTGCCCATCAGCGCCACCGGCACCACGAGGGTCGGAATCAGGGTGTAGCGGATGTTCTGCAGGAACAGGAACATCACCGCGAACACCAGCAGCATTGCCTCGCCCAGGGTGTAGATCACCTTGGTGATCGAGACCTTGACGAAGGGCGAGGTGTCGTAGGGGATCTTGTATTCCACGCCGGCCGGGAAGTAGCGCGACAGCTCGTCCATCTTCGCCCGGATCAGGGTCGCAGTGTGCAGGGCGTTGGCCCCCGGCGACAGCTGCACGCCGACCGCGGTGGACGGCTTGCCGTTGAGGCGGGTGGAGAACTGGTATTCCTGGCTGCCGACTTCCACCCGCGCGACGTCGCCGATGCGCACGGTGGAGCCGTCCGGGTTGGCCCGCAGGACGATGTCGGCGAACTCTTCCGGTGTCGACAGCTGGCCCTTGACCAGGACGGTGGCGGTGATTTCCTGGGTCGAGCGGCCCGGCAGGTCGCCGATACTGCCGGCCGACACCTGGGCGTTCTGCGCGACGATCGCGGCGTTGACGTCGGCCGGGGTCAGGTTGAAACCGATCAGCTTCTGCGGGTCGATCCACACCCGCATGGCCCGTTCGGCGCCATACAGCTGGGCCTTGCCGACCCCGTCCAGGCGACGGATCTCGTTCATCACGTTGCGCGCCAGGTAGTCGCTGAGGGCCACGTCGTCGAGCTTGCCGTCGTTGGAGGTGAGGGTGATCAGCAGCAGGAAGCCGGCCGATACCTTTTCCACCTGCAAGCCTTGCTGGGTCACGGCTTGCGGCAGGCGTGGCTCCACCACCTTGAGGCGGTTCTGCACGTCGACCTGGGCCATTTCCGGGTTGGTGCCCGGCTGGAAGGTGGCGGTGATGGTGGCGCTGCCCAGGCTGCTCTGGGAGGAGAAGTACAGCAGGTGGTCGGCGCCGTTGAGCTCTTCCTCGATCAGGCTGACCACGCTTTCGTCCACGGTCTGCGCCGAAGCGCCCGGGTACACCGCGTAGATCTCGATGCTCGGCGGCGCGACGTTGGGGTATTGCGCCACCGGCAACTGCGGGATGGAGAGGGCGCCGGCCAGCAGGATGAACAGGGCGACCACCCAGGCGAATACCGGGCGGTCGATAAAGAATTGCGGCATGGGGGCTCCTACCGGGTTCCAGTGGCCTGGGCGAGGGGAAGAGGGCTGTCGTCGATCTGCACCTGTTCACCCGGACGGGCGTGCTGCAGGCCTTCGATGACAATGCGGTCGCCGGCCTTGAGGCCTTCGGTGACGATCCAACGGTCCTGTTGCGCGGCGCCCAGTTGCACCGGCTGCTGCACCACCCGCTGCTCGGCATCCACCAGCAGCACCTGGGCGATGCCGGCGCTGTCGCGCTGGATGGCCCGCTGCGGCACGCTGATGCCCTGGGCGTTCACCGCTTGTTCCAGGCGCACACGAATGAAGCTGCCGGGCAGCAGGTCGAGGTCCGGGTTGGGGAACTCGCTGCGCAGGATGATCTGGCCGGTGCTCGGGTCGACGCTGAGGTCGGCGAACAGCAGCTTGCCCGGCAGCGGGTAGGGACTGCCGTCGTCCTGGATCAGCGTGGCCTTGGCCTGGTCCTGGCCGACTTGCTGCAACTGGCCGGCGCGGAAGGCCCGGCGCAGGTCGTTGAGTTCGCGGGTGGACTGGGTGAGGTCGGCATGGATCGGGTCCAGTTGCTGGATCAGCGCCAGTGGCGTGCTTTCGTTCTGGCCCACCAGCGCGCCCTCGGTGACCAGGGCGCGGCCGACGCGCCCGGAAATCGGTGCGGTGACGGTGGCGTAGCCCAGGTTCAGCCGGGCCCGCTGCACCGCGGCCTGGTTGGCGGCCACGTCGGCGGCAGTCTGGCGCGCGTTGGCCCGGGCGTTGTCGTATTCCTGGGCGCTGATGGCCTTGTCTTCGATCAACTGCGCATAACGCTGTTCCTGCAGCCGGGCCTGGAAGGCATTGGCCTCGGCCTTGCGCAGGCTGGCCTGGGCGCTGTCGAGGTCGGCCTTGAACGGCGCCGGGTCGATGCGGAACAGCACCTCGCCCTGTTTCACGTCGCTGCCTTCGCGGAAGGTCCGCTGCAACACCACCCCGGCCACCCGCGCGCGGACTTCGGCGACGCGCGGCGCGGCGATGCGCCCGCTCAGCTCGCTGCTGATCGACAGCGGGCGGGTCTGGATGGTTTCGATGCGCACCTTGGCCACTGGCGCCTGTTCTTCGGCGGTGGAGGACTTGTCACAAGCGCTCAGCGCGGCGGCCAGCAATAGCAGGCAGAACGGCGCAAACAGGTTTTTCGACATGCTGATACCCCAATGATGACTGCGGAATGCTAAGGGCAGGCCGCAAAAACCGCTGTGAAGCTGTGTAGGTGCTGTGTGAAAAAGTGTGAAGCGAATGCTCGCGTATCGACGAGGTTGTATATCCTTTGTGCCTCGCTGATCGGGCGACGGCGTCCTTAGGGAACGTTGTCGCTGTGTTTTTCTTCACTCAAAGACTGCTACCCATGGCCAACATCCTTCTGGTCGAAGACGACCCGGCACTTTCCGAACTGATCGCCAGCTACCTGGAGCGCAACGGCTATCAGGTCAACGTCATCAGTCGCGGCGACCAGGTACGCGAGCGGGCGCGGGTCAATCCGCCGGACCTGGTGATCCTCGACCTGATGCTGCCCGGCCTCGACGGCTTGCAGGTCTGCCGCCTGCTGCGCGCCGACTCGGCCGCGCTGCCGATCCTGATGCTGACCGCCCGTGATGATAGCCACGATCAGGTGCTGGGGCTGGAAATGGGCGCCGACGATTATGTGACCAAGCCTTGCGAGCCGCGAGTGTTGCTGGCCCGGGTGCGTACCTTGTTGCGCCGCAGCAGCCTCGGCGAGCCGCAGACCGCCAGCGACCGGATTCTCATGGGCAACCTGTGTATCGACCTGTCGGAGCGGACCGTGAGCTGGCGCGAGCAATTGGTGGAGCTGTCCAGCGGCGAATACAACCTGCTGGTGGTGCTGGCCCGGCATGCCGGCGAGGTGCTGAGCCGCGACCAGATCCTGCAACGCCTGCGGGGCATCGAGTTCAACGGCACCGATCGCTCGGTGGACGTGGCGATTTCCAAGCTGCGGCGCAAATTCGACGACCATGCCGGCGAGGCGCGCAAGATCAAGACCGTGTGGGGCAAGGGTTACCTGTTCAGCCGTTCCGAATGGGAATGCTGAACCGATGCTGAGAATCCTGGTTCGCCTGTACCTGGTGACGATCGTTTCCTACAGTGCGGCGATTTATCTGGCTCCGGATCTGGTGGTGCGGGTGTTCCAGGAGCGCTTCCTGACCTACAACCTCGATTTTTCCCGGGGCGTGCAGACCCTGATCGTCAAACAGTTCCACAGCGTGCCGGCGGAGCAGTGGCCGGCCATGGCCGCGGAAATGGACCAGGAGTTCAAGCCGCTGCACATCGTGCTGGCCCGCAACGACGATGCCGAGTTCAGCCTGTACGAGCGCGAACGTCTGCAGCGCGGCGAGAACGTGGTGCGGGTCGGCGACTGGGGCTGGCGCACCCTGGCGGTGGCGCCGCTGAACGAGCAGATGGTGGTGCAGATGGTGGTGCCGCCGGACCCGATCGACGTCAACCTGCTGTACTGGGGCATCAACGTGTTGATCGGCGCGACCCTGCTCGCTTGCCTGCTGTTCTGGCTGCGGCCGCACTGGCGCGATCTGGAGCGCCTGAAGCATGCGGCGGAGCGCTTCGGCAAAGGCCACTTGAGCGAACGCACGCAGATTGCCGCCAGCTCCAACATCGGCAGTCTGGCCAGTGTCTTCGACACCATGGCCGGCGATATCGAAAACCTGTTGAACCAGCAGCGCGACTTGCTCAACGCGGTCTCCCATGAACTGCGCACGCCCTTGACCCGGCTCGACTTCGGGCTGGCCCTGGCGCTCTCCGACGACCTGCCGGCGACCAGCCGCGAACGCCTGCAAGGGCTGGTGGCGCATATCCGCGAGCTGGACGAACTGGTGCTCGAGTTGCTGTCCTACAGCCGCCTGCAGAACCCGGCGCAACTGCCGGAGCAGGTCGAGGTGGCGCTGGACGAGTTCATCGACAGCATCCTTGGCAGCGTCGACGACGAACTGGCGTCCCCGGACATCGTGATCGACGTGCTGCTGCACGGCAGTCTGGAACGCTTCACCCTTGACCCACGACTGACCGCCCGGGCGATCCAGAACCTGCTGCGCAACGCTACGCGTTATTGCGAAAAGCGTATTCAGGTGGGGGTACTGGTTTGCGACCGCGGCTGTGAGATCTGGGTCGACGACGATGGCATCGGCATTCCCGACGACGAGCGCGAGCGGGTGTTCGAACCCTTCTACCGCCTGGACCGCAGCCGCGACCGCGCCACCGGCGGTTTCGGCCTCGGCCTGGCCATCAGCCGCCGCGCCCTGGAAGCCCAGGGCGGGACCCTGACGGTCGAGGCCTCGCCGCTGGGCGGCGCGCGTTTCCGCCTGTGGCTGCCGACGCCGGCCTGAGCGACGCAGCTCGACTCCTGTAGGAGCGCAGCTTGCGCGCGATGGCGGACAACCAGGCACCCTGGGCTGCCGCCGTCGCAGGCGATCCAGAGACGGGTCAGCGGTGGCCGACGGTCAACTGCAGTTCGCTGGAGCCGATCAGGTTCACGCCGGCGCTGCGCATCTGGCGGATGGCCTGGTCCAGGGAACCGTTGTGGTCGATCGCCCGGCAGGCATCGACCACCACTGAGGTATTGAAGCCCGCTGCCCGCGCATCCAGCGCCGACCAGGCCACGCAGTAGTCCAGGGCCAGCCCCACCAGGTAGACCGTGTCGATGTCGCGCTGGCTGAGGTAGCCGGCCAGGCCCGTGGTGGTGCTGCGGTCCGCCTCGACGAAGGCCGAGTAACTGTCGATATCCGGGTTGCAGCCCTTGCGCAGGATCAACTGGGCGTGGGGCAGGTGCAGTTGCGGGTGCAGTTCGGCGCCACGACTGGCCTGCACGCAATGGTCGGGCCACAGGACTTGCGGGCCATAGGGCAGCTGGATGCTGTCGTTCGGGGTATAGCCCTCGTGGCTGGAGGCGAACGAGATGTGTCCGGCCGGGTGCCAGTCCTGGGCGATGACCACCTGTTTGAAGTGGCTGCCCAGGCGGTTGATCAGCGGCACGATCTGCTCGCCCTGGGGGACGGCCAGGGCGCCGCCGGGGATGAAGTCGTTCTGGACGTCGATGACCAGCAGGGCCGCGCGGGAGGGGCAGGGGGTGGTTGGGGTTTGCATGTTCAGGCTCCTTGGGGTGGGGCGATCAGTCCGTTGAGTTCAGAGCATAGCTTGCCCGGTGGGCTTGGGGCTTCGGGTGGTCGGCAAGCGTTTCGGTCAGGGTTGCGGGATGTGGTTCACCCACATGGGTGACAGAAGAGTTCAAGCACATGGGTGACAGTTGACTGGTTCTGCTTCTGTAGGAGCGGCCGGTCGACGCTCGATTGCCCGCGATTGCGTCCGTTCTGGCGCTGCATGTTTTGGACGGTGTACATATCCATTCCTGCGGTCACGGCCACTTAGGGTTTCGCCCTTACGGCGAGTCCCTTTTTACAAACGCCTAAAAAGGAACCAAAAACGCTTGCCCCTAGCGTACGGCCTTCGCTGCGCTCAGGTTCCCTCGCTCCGGTGTCCATCAGGGGGCATCGCCTCCGGTCGGCTTCGCTTCGACCTCCTCTCGATGTCCTCGACTTCGTCGAGGGGCGCTGCGCGCCTACCCCCTGATGAACACCTCCACTCGGCCTGCCGATGGGGCGGGTGAATCAAAAGCAAGATCAAAAGCCAAGCGCGACCTCCCGGTCGGCGCACCTGTAGCCGCTGCCGAGCCCTGGCGAGGCTGCGATCGACCCCGCAGGGGGCGCAGGATCTTGAAATCACAGGAAGACCTTCGGTCCTATAGCAGCCTCGCAGCCTCGGCAGCAGCTACAAGGGCGGGTGCTCGGTTGGTGGTGCCAGTCCCGGTTTTGGCCGATGCGCTGCCTTACTGCGCGCTATGGGCCCTTGCTATAGTTCGGGCCTCATTTTTTTGCCCGGTAAGGAATGCTGCCATGTCCGAATATCAAGCCTTTCGCGTTGAACTTGCTGACAACATCGCCCATGTGCAGATCAACCGGCCGGAGAAGATCAACTCGATGAATGCCGCGTTCTGGAGCGAGATCATCGAGATCTTCCGCTGGATCGACGACACCGACGCGGTCCGTGTGGTGGTGCTGAGCGGCGCCGGCAAGCACTTTTCTTCCGGTATCGACCTGATGATGCTGGCCGGCGTGGCCAATGAGCTGGGCAAGGACGTCGGGCGCAATGCGCGTCTGTTGCGGCGCAAGATCCTGCAGCTGCAGGCGTCCTTCAACGCCGTCGATCATTGCCGCAAGCCGGTGCTGGCGGCGATCCAGGGGTATTGCCTGGGCGGCGCCATCGACCTGATCTCCGCCTGCGACATGCGCTACGCGGCCGAGGACGCGCAATTCTCGATCAAGGAAATCGATATCGGCATGGCCGCCGATGTCGGCACTTTGCAACGTTTGCCGCGTATCATCGGCGACGGCATGTTGCGCGAACTGGCTTACACTGGGCGCACCTTCGGTGCCGAAGAGGCGCGCAGCATCGGCCTGGTCAATCGCACCTACGCCGATAGCGCGAGCCTGCTCGATGGCGTGATGGGCATTGCCCGGGAGATCGCCAGCAAGTCGCCGATCGCCGTCAGCGGGACCAAGGAAATGCTCAGCTACATGCGTGACCACCGGATCGACGACGGCCTGGAATACATCGCTACCTGGAACGCCGCCATGCTGCAATCCAACGACCTGCGCGTGGCCATGGCCGCCCATATGAGCAAACAGAAACCCGAATTTCTGGACTGATTGAACATGACTTCACGCTGGACCACCGCAGTACTGGATATCGACCTGCCCGGCGGCTGGGCCGTGGCCCGCGGCCCGCAAGGCTTTCTGTTCGACGACAACGGCGCGCTGTTTCCCCGGGAATGGCTCAAGCGCCAGGACCTGGCGATCCTCGCCGAGCATGGCATCGGCCACCTGGACGGCGAGCCGGTGTACCTGCTCGAGCTGCACAGTGTCGCCGAGGTGCCGGGGTGCAATTGGAAGGGCTTGCGGGCGTTCATGCTCGACGGCGACCACACCCTCTACAAGGTGCTGGGGTATGCCGCGCAGATCGGCACCTGGGCCCGCGAGCACCGTTTCTGCGGCAACTGCGGCAAGCCCATGACCCAGGTGGCGCGCGAGCGGGCGATGTATTGCGAGCCCTGCGACCTGCGCAGCTATCCACGGATCTCGCCGAGCATGATCGTGTTGATCACCCGCGGCGACGAGGTGCTGCTGGCGCGCTCGCCGCGGTTCGTGCCCGGGGTCTACAGCACCCTGGCCGGGTTCGCCGAGCCGGGGGAGTCGGCCGAGGACTGCCTGGTGCGCGAGGTGCGCGAAGAGGTGCAGATCGAGGTCAAGAACGTCCAGTACATCGGCAGCCAGTGCTGGCCGTTCCCCCATTCGATGATGCTGGGGTTCCATGCCGAGTACGCCGGCGGTCAGATCGTGCCCCAGGAAGACGAGATCGAGGATGCGCAGTGGTTCAACGTGCGCGAGCTGCCGCCGCTGCCGGCGTCGCGCTCGATTGCCCGCTACCTGATCGATCTGTATGTGGCTCGGCGCCTGGGGCTGGCGGAGCCGGTCTTCCCGGGTTGAGCGGCGGCTAGAAGAAGGCGGTAAAGAAGGGCAAGGCGGGCGAATCCATTGGATTCGCCCGCTGTCGTTTCAGGGGCTTAAACGGCGCTGAACCAGTGCTGCCAGGCCAGGCGCACGGTGAGGCCCAGGACCACGGTGATGAACACCGGGCGAATGAACTTGGCGCCGCCGCTGATGGCGGTGCGGGCGCCGAAGAAGGCGCCGACCATCAACGACAGGCCCATGCTCAGGCCGATGGCCCAATCCACCTGGCCGGAGAAAATGAAGATCGCCAGCGCCGCCGCGTTGCTGACGAAGTTCATGCTGCGCGCCACGCCGCTGGCCTTGACCAGGTCGATGGGGTAGAGCAGCAGGCTGCTGACGGTCCAGAAGGCGCCGGTGCCGGGGCCGGCCACGCCGTCATAGAAACCGAGGCCGAAGCCCTGGGTCGATTGCCACTTTTTCTTGATCGGCGCTTCGCTGTCCAGGGGCGCTTTCGGCGTGCCGCCGAACAGCAGGTACACGCCGCAGGCGAAGACGATCACCGGCAGCATCTTGTTCAGCCATTCGGCCGGCAGGTAATGGGCCACCACCGCGCCGGTCAGCGCGCCCACCAGGGTGCCGACTATGGCGTGGGTCCACTGCCGAGGGTGGAACAGCTTGCGCCGGTAGAAGGTGAAGCTGGCGGTGGCCGAGCCGAAGGTCGAACTCAGTTTGTTGGTACCCAGCACCAGGTGCGGGGGCAGGCCGGCGGTGAGCAGCGCCGGCGTGGTGAGCAGGCCGCCGCCACCGGCAATGGCATCGATGAAACCGGCGATAAAGGCAACGAGGGCCAGGACGGCGAGGGTGGTCAAATCTACGCTGAGTTCGAAGGGCATGGGATCGGCTTATTGTTCGGCGGGAGCGCAGAAGGACTGCGGGAAAGCTCGGTATCTTACCCATAACCTCGGATGCCGGCGACCCGCTCCAGGGCCTTATCTCCAAGCTGTTTGCAAAACATCTTTCGGGCTTGCCGTGCTTTGGCCCATTGCCGATCTGCCGCACAAATACTGTTGCCCTGCCAACAGCGCATCAACAAATCGCCCCGTTCCCCAATAGCTGACTCCCGTAGCCGCTGCCGCAGGGACCGAGTTGCGCCTCGAGCGTTGGCCACCCCAAAACCCGTAGCCGCTGCCGAGCGCCAGCGAGGCTGCGATAGGTCCGCAGGACCTCAGCGACCTTGAAACCGCCGCGCCCGTCCCGGGTGATCGCGGCCTGCGGCAGCGGCTACAGGGTGGCGGCGGGGTCGGGGTTTTCCAGGTGGCACGGTTGCTGCTCTATCCCCCGGACACTTCAGTCGCGAGGACAAGCCAATGAGTCAGCAAGCCGTGAAATTTGCCTACTGGGTGCCGAATGTCAGCGGTGGGCTGGTGGTCAGCAAGATCGAGCAGCGTACCCACTGGGGTATCGACTACAACCGCAAGCTGGCGCAGCTCGCCGAAGCCGCCGGGTTCGACTACGCCCTGACCCAGATCCGCTTCACCGCCGGCTACGGCGCCGAGTTCCAGCATGAGTCCGTGGCCTTCAGCCATGCGCTGCTGGGCGCCACCGAGAAGCTCAAGGTAATCGCCGCGATCCTGCCCGGTCCCTGGCAGCCGGCGCTGGCGGCCAAGCAACTGGCGACCATCGACCAGCTGACCGGGGGGCGGATCGCGGTGAATATCGTCAGCGGCTGGTTCAAGGGCGAGTTCCAGGCCATCGGCGAGCACTGGCTGGAGCACGACGAGCGTTATCGGCGTTCCGAAGAGTTCATCCGCGCGCTCAAGGGCATCTGGAGCCAGGACCATTTCAGCTTTCGTGGCGACTTCTACCGCTTCGACAACTACAGCCTCAAGCCCAAGCCGCTGGGCCAGCCGGAGGTGTTCCAGGGCGGCAGCTCCCGCGCCGCGCGGGATATGGCGGCGCGGGTGTCGGACTGGTATTTCACCAACGGCAACACCCCGGAAGGGATCAAGGCCCAGGTCGACGACATTCGCGCCAAGGCCGCGGCGAATAATCATTCGGTGAAGATCGGAGTGAATGCCTTCGTGATTGCCCGCGACACCGAAGAGGAGGCACGCGCGGTGCTGGCCGAGATCATCGAGCAGGCCGATCCCGAAGCGGTGAACGCCTTTGGCGACGCGGCGAAACAGGCGGGCAAGGCATCGCCGGAAGGCGAGGGCAACTGGGCCAAGTCCAGCTTCGAGGACCTGGTGCAGTACAACGACGGGTTCAAGACCAACCTGATCGGCACGCCACGGCAGATCGCCGAGCGCATCGTGGCGCTGAAGGCGGTGGGCGTGGACCTGGTGCTGGCGGGGTTCCTGCATTTCCAGGAAGAGGTGGAGTACTTCGGCAAGCGGGTGTTGCCGCTGGTGCGGGAGCTGGAAGCCAAGGCAGCGTTGAAACGGGAGGAGGCGGTGGCCTGAGGCGGGGCCGTTGTAGGAGCGAAGCTTGCGCGCGATAGGCGGACTGCCTGACGCACCGCGTCGTGCCTATCGCGGGCAAGCCGCGCTCCTACAGGAGACCGGGACGGTTACAGACCCAGTTCGGACAGCCCCGGATGGTCATCCGGGCGGCGGCCCAGCGGCCAGTGGAACTTGCGCTCGCTTTCCTTGATCGGCATGTCGTTGATGCAGGCGTAGCGGTTGAACATCAGGCCATGCTCGTCGAACTCCCAGTTTTCGTTGCCGTAGGAGCGGAACCAGTTGCCCGAGTCGTCGTGCCATTCATAGGCGTAACGCACGGCGATGCGGTTGTCGGTAAAGGCCCAGAGCTCCTTGATCAAGCGGTAGTCCAGCTCCTTGGCCCATTTGCGGGTCAGGAAGCCCTTGGCTTCTTCGCGGTTGTGGGCGAACTCGGCGCGGTTACGCCACTGAGTGTCCAGGGTATAGGCCAGGGACACCCGCTGCGGATCGCGGGAGTTCCAACCGTCTTCGGCCAGGCGGATCTTTTCAATGGCCGATTCGCGGGTGAAAGGGGGAAGCGGCGGACGAACTTCAGCGTTAGATGACATTTAAAGTCTCCAATGAAAGTTGAGGTTCAGCAGTAGGTCGAACTTGTTTAGAACAATGGCAGGTCCAATAACTTTCGCGCCATGCATTGCGCATTATCGGCAGCACTGCGATCACCCATCACAAGTGCAACGGTAATGGCGCCGTCGATCAGGATCAGCAGCTGGCGGGCTTGCTCCTCCGGATCCTCGGTGCCGGTTTTTTCAGCGGCGTGTTCTTTACAGAGCCCGGACACGTAGTCGAGCAGTTTCTGTTTGTGTTCCCTGGCCACCTGGCGCACCGGGTCCTGCGGGTCGCCGGTCTCGCCGCTGGTGTTGATGAAGGCGCAGCCGCGAAAGTCCTCGGAGGCGAACCAGCTGCCCAGCACCGTGAACAGCTCGAGCAGGCGCGCGGCCGGGGTCGGGGCCTTGTCCACCTCGCTCGTGAACCAGTGCATCCAGCGCTGGTCGCGGCGTTGCAGGGCGGCGACCACCAACTCGTCCTTGGTGGTGAAGTAGCGGTAGATGCTCTTTCTGGAGACGCCGGCGGTTTTCACCAGAAGATCCATGCCCGTGGCGGCGATGCCACTTTTGTAGATCAACTTTTCGGTGACATCCAGAATGATGTCGCGTGTGTCGTTGCTAGTGATTTCGTTCATGTGGCGTACAGTAGAACGATCGTTCTCCTTGGTCAACAAGTTATTTTTCGATGCGCGAATTTATTATCTTGGCTTGTCCATTCACCCGCGGTTGCGGGGCAGGCGCGAGAAGGCAGGCGACAAATCTTCACAGTGACCCGCAAGACCCGCACCGGCACCTTGGTGTAAGCTCTTGCGCTCTTTTGGATTCGACCTTCTGCGAGCCCTATGCCGTCGCTTTTCAAACGTTCCCTGCTGCCCAAATTGCGCAGCTTCCCGCTGGCCGCCAATGAACTGTCCATCCTCGATGGCGCCGCCGAATTCCGCCGTTGCCTGCTGGAAAAGATCGCCCAGGCCACCCGGCGCATCTATATCGTCGCGCTGTACCTGCAACAGGATGAAGCCGGCCAGGAAATCCTCGATGCCCTGCATGCCGCCAAGGCCGCGCGTCCGGAGTTGGACGTGGTGGTCGTGGTCGACTGGCTGCGGGCCCAGCGCGGGCTGATCGGCGCCGGCAAACAGCCGGGCAACTCGGCCTGGTATCAGGAAATGACCCGCACCCACGAAAGCGTGGTGCCGGTGTACGGCGTGCCGGTGCAGACTCGCGAGCTGTTCGGCGTGCTGCACCTAAAGGGTTTCGTGATCGACGATTGCGTGATCTACAGCGGCGCCAGCCTGAACAACGTGTACCTGCACAAGTTCGACAAATACCGCTTCGACCGCTACCACCTGCTGCACAACCAGGCGCTGGCCGACTCCATGCAGCACCTGGTCCAGCATGGCCTGGTGGCCTCGCGGGCGGTGCATCGCCTGGACCTGCCGAACCTGCCGACCACCCGCAGCCTGCGCCACGACATCGGCGACCTGCGCAGCCGCCTCAAGCACGCGGCCTACGACACCAGTGCCGGCGGGGTGATCAAGGATCAACTGACGGTCAGCCCGTTGCTCGGTGTGGGCAAGAACAACCCGCTGAGCCGGGTCATCTGCGAGTTGATCGCCAGCGCCCAGCAGCAGCTGACGATCTGCACGCCGTACTTCAACCTGCCGCTGGCGGTGACCCGGGAAATCAACCGCGCCCTGGCGCGCGGGGTGAAGATCGACATCATCGTCGGCGACAAGACCGCCAACGACTTCTACATTCCGCCGAGCGAGCCGTTCAAGGTCATCGCCGCGCTGCCTTATCTGTACGAGATCAGCCTGCGGCGCTTCGCCAAGCGTCATCAGTCGGCCATCGACAGCGGCCGCCTGAACCTGCACCTGTGGCGCGACGGCGACAACACCTATCACCTCAAGGGCATGTGGATCGATCAGCGCTACACCTTGCTGACCGGCAACAACCTCAACCCCCGGGCCTTCCGTCTCGACCTGGAAAACGCCTTGCTGCTCGACGACCCCAAGGGCGAGCTGCTGGAGCCGCGGCGCCAGGAGCTGGAAACGATTTTCCGCCACACCCGGCGCATCGAGCACTTCCAGCGCCTGGAAACCCTGGTGGACTACCCGGCGGCGGTCGGCAAATTCCTGCGCCGGGTCAGCCGGGTGCGGATCGAGCGGTTGCTGTATCGAATTCTCTGAAGAAGCGTTGAGCGGGATGCCTGGGCGGTCACAGCACAACTCCTCCGTCTGACACGCGTGTAGCCGCTGCCGAGCTCGCGAGGCTGCGATCGGCCCGCAGGGCCGCTAAACCTGACGCCACGCAGGATCTGGAAAAGCGCGGTGCCTGCCTGGCGAGTCCTGCGGCCTCGATCGCAGCCTCGCTACGCTCGGCAGCGGCTACATCGTCGTTGTGCGCGTCGGGATCGATGTAGCGCTGGCGCAGGGCCTTTGGATCAGTTGCCGGTGCGTTTCGCCGCCGGCCAACCCGCCACCAACAGCAGCAACACCGCCGCCATCAGGTACGGCAGCCGCGGTTCGACGGCATAGATCAGCGAGCCGGCCAGCGGGCCGATAACCACGCCAAACCCCTGGGCCGCACCGATGGAGCCGGCCGTGGCGCCTTGTTCGGCGGCTTCCACGGCATTCGCCGCCAGGGCGGAGAACGAGGGGAAGATCGCGCCCATGCCCGCCGCCGAGACAAAAAACGCCAGCCACAGTCCCCAGGTGCTGTCGACCAGCATGCAGCCGGCATAACCGCTGGCCGCCAGCAGCGCGCCGGCGCGGATCATCTTCAGCGGTGGCCATTCCAGCTGGCGTACCACCAGTTGCGAGCAGATCAACGCCACGCCGACCGCCGCCAGGGCGATGCCGGCGGCCTGGGCGGCGTCGGCCGGGTTCAGGCCCAGGCGGTCGAGGGCGTAGAAGCTCACGGTGATCTGGGCGATGGACACGCAAAGCATGGCGACGAAGGCCACGGCCATGGGCCGGCGCAACCGCGGGTCGTTCAGGCGCACCGAGCGCGGTGCCTGCTTGAGGTGCAGTTCCTGGCGCGGCAGCTTGTACAGCAGCACCAGAAACGCCGCCAGCGGCAGCACGGCCATGGCGTACAGCGGCAGGCTCAGGCTGACGCGGGCGAGCAGCGCGGCCACCGCAGGCCCCAGCACCAGGCCGACGGCGTTGGCGGCGCCCAGGGTGGCCATGGCGCGGGCCCGGTGCTCGGGCTCGACGTTGTCGGCGATCAGGGCAAAACCACCCACCGGAATGGCCGCGTAGAACACCCCGATCAGGCCGCGCCCGAGCATCAGGCCGATAAAGGCGACAGACAGGCTCGGCAGCAGGCGCAGCGAGACATCGATGAACAGGCACAGGGCCCAGTAGGCCAGGGTGAAGCCAGCCGTGCCGAGCAATAGCACCCGGCGCCGGCCGAAGCGGTCGCTGGCCTGGCCCCAGGGCCGCGCCAGGAGCATCCAGATCACCCCGGCCACGGTCACCGCCGCGCCGGCCTGCCAGGTGGCCAGGCCCAGCACCCGGACGATGGGGCCGATCAGCGAGACGAAGGCCATCATCGACATGGTGCAGGCCATGTTGGCGACCATCAGCGGCAACAGGTTGAAGGGCGAGGCGGCCAGCGGCGCCGGGGCCGTTGCAGGGGGCATGCAAGGTCTTCCATGAAAGTCGGGAAGGCACGGACGTTACAGATAAAGTGCGCCGAAGCCCAGGGTTATTGGCGCAGTTGATGCCAGAGCAGCAGGGTGGGTGAGGGCCGCTGCGCCTACAGGGATCAGGCGAGGTTCTGTTCGGTCAGGCGCTGCACGACGAGGCGCCGGTAGTGGGACGGGGTCATGCCCTTGAGTTGCTGGAAGCGGCGGTTGAAGTTGGAGATGTTGTTGAAGCCGGACTCGAAGCACACCTCGGTCACCGGCTTGTCGCCGTCGGCCAGCAGTTCGCAGGACTTGCTGATGCGCAGGCGGTTGACGAACTCGACGAAGCAGCGTCCGGTGGCCTGCTTGAACACCCGGGAAAAATAGGTGGGTTTCATGCCCAGGTAGTCGGCGACTTCTTCCAGCGGCAGTTCGCGGGCGTAGTGGGCGAAGATGTAGTCCACCGCGCGGTTGGTGCGGTCGACGTTATGCTCGTCCGCCAGCTGCGCCCGGGTGGCGCCGGACAGCAGCTGGTAGTCGTCGCAGGCGGCCAGTTGTTCCAGGAGGATGAAAAAGTGCCCGAGCCGGGTCACGCCGCTGGAGTCGGCGATCCGCTGCATCAGGTCCATGGCCAGGGCGATGGTGCGCTTGCAGCGGAACTCGATGCCGTACTGGGCGCGTTCCAGCAGCGGGGTCAGGGTCTTGAGTTCGGCGAACACCTGGTAGCCGCTTTCGAACAGCTCGTCGGTGAAGTTCACCAGCATGTCGCGCTTGGGCACCACCTCGTCCTCGGCCACCTGGCTGATCCAGTTGTGGGGCAGGTTGGGGCCGGTGAGGAACAGCGATTCGGGGTGGAAGTTGCCGATGTAGTCGCCGATGAACACCTTGCCGGCGCTGGCGACGATCAGGTGCAGCTCGTATTCCTTGTGGAAGTGCCAGCGCACCAGGGGGCATGGGAAACCGTGCTGGCGATAGATGATCGACAGGCCGTTGTGGTCGTCCATCAGTTCGTAGGAAGGGTCGGTGACTCTCGCGGATCGGCTCATGGCGCTGCGCTTTTATCGTTGTAGCGCCAGATCATGCCTCCATCGGATGTCCAGCACCAGTGCTGGTGTAGCCGCTGCCGCAGGCTGCGATCGACCTGCAGGGGCGCGGCGCTTTCAAGATCGCTGAGGGCCTGCGGCCCTATCGCAGCCTCGCTGGTGCTTGGCAGCGGCTACGGGGTTTGGGTTGGCCAATGTTCGAGGCGCGGCTCGGTCCCTGTAGCCGCTGCCGAAGGCTGCGATCGCCCGGAACGGGCGCGGCGTTTTCAAGATCGCAGAGGGCCTGAGGCCCTATCGCAGCCTCGCTGGTGCTTGGCAGCGGCTACGGGGTTTGGGGGTAGTTGTCGGGGGCGCCTCAGGCGAGGCGGTTTTTCGCCTCGATCCATTGCGCCATGTACTGGGTGCTCTTGTGGTGATGGTGGCGCAGCATGCCGCCGGTGAAGTTGTCGCGGCGCAGTTGCGTAAGGTTCGCCCGGCAGTGTTGCAGGCGCTCGATCAGGGCCGGGCCGTGGACCTGTTGCCGATAGCGCGCGGCCAACAGCTGGCGGCCCTGTTCCTGGGCTTCGTGCCACAGTTCCTGGTCCTGGTACAGGCGCACCGCCGCCGCGGCGAGGGCGCTGGCCGACTCGGCGATGGCCCCCGGCCAGGGCGCGTCGCCGTGCATGGCTTCGGCGCCGACCGGTGTGGTGACGCTCGGCGTGCCGCAGAGCATGGCGTCCAGCAGCTTGCCCTTGATGCCCGCGCCGAAGCGCAGCGGGGCCAGGCAGATCCGCGCCGTGGACATGACCTGCAAGGCATCCTCGGCCCAGTTCATGATATGGAAGCCCTGGGCCGGATTGTGCAGGGCCGCCGCCTTGGGCGGGGTATAGGCGCCATAGATGTGCAGTTGCACCCCCGGCAACTGCTGGCGGATCAGCGGCCACACGGCATTCTTCATCCACAGCACCGCGTCCCAGTTCGGCGCGTGGCGGAAGTTGCCGATGCTCAGGAAGTGCGCCCGGTCGGCGAAGGGCACATAGCTTTGCGGCATGGACGCGGGCATCAGCGGGCACCAATGCAGCAGGGCCGGCGCCAGGCCGAACTGCTTGACCAGCAGCTCGATCTCGAACTCGGAAATCATCAGGTTCAGGTCGCAGCGATACAGCGCCGCGATCTCGCGCCGGGCCAGGTCGGTGTCGGCCATGCCGGCGAACTCCTGGGCGGCGGCGGGGGCGAACAGGGCGCTGAAGTCATCCTGGTCGTCGCTGGTTTTCAGGCGTTCCTTGAGGCGCTGGTGGCGAGCGTGGCGCAGGCTTTGCAGGTCGGAGGTCTCCAGCACCCGCAGGGCGTCGGGGCACTGCTGCTCGACGCGCCAGCCGAACTGCTCCTCCATCATGAACTGGTCGAACAGCACGATATCCGGCGCCAGTTCGGCGATGAAACGGTCGAAACTGCTGTTGTTCAGCTCGATCGGGCATTCGCGGATGCCCAGGGCCGTGAGGTCTTCCTTGTGCTCGCCGGGATTGGCCGGGCTGGCGAAGGTGATGTCCCAGCCTTGCCCGAGCAGGACCTGGAGAATCTGCATCAGGTGCCCGCTGGCCGCCGAGGAGCGGGGTTCGGGCCAGACGTAACCAATGACCAGGACTTTGGTGGCGGGGCTCGAACTCATGGGCGGGTATTCCTGAAAAGCGAGGGGGTGTCTGCGGGGGCGCCATTAAACCACAGCCCGGCCCGACTGACGCCTGCAGGATTGGCGCCCGGGGTCCCTAGCCCAGGATCGCCCGGACCTTGTCGCGCAACTGATCGATGGAGAAAGGCTTGGCGATCACCGCCGTGCCGGCGGACACCTCGAGGTTTTCCGCGTAGCCACTGGCGAACAGGATCGGCAGCTGTGGGCGCAGGGCACGGGCGCGGGTCGCCAGTTCCTTGCCGTCCATGCCGGGCAGGCCGACATCGGTCATCAGCAGGTCGATCCGCAGTCCGCTATCCTGCAACCGGGTCAGGGCTGCTTCGCTGCCCGCGGCTTCCAATACCTTGAACTCCAGCTCTTGCAGCACGTCGACAATCAGCATGCGCACGATGGCGTCGTCTTCGACGACCAGGATGGTGGAATCGGTGGCGGGCATAGGCAGGTTCTCGAAAAAGGGAAGAGGGGCAGCGCAGTGAAAGGCCTGCTGCTTGCCTCAGTAAATAATGCCTGACGATAAGTTCCAGAAGCTGTACAAAAAAGCGGACCTGTACAAGCTGTGCCAGAATCATCCGTCTACTCGAGGGCTGGCAGTCCAGGATGGAAAATGGCGACTGGGGCTTCGGAAGAATAGATAGATTGCCCGCCGTTGGGGCAATTTCCATGGACGTTGACACTTCGACAGGGGCTCCAATGTCGGTTGATGAACAGAGTTTTCGCAAGCTTTTGAGTCGCAACGTCGCGCTGCCCCTGGGGGTAGGCGTGCTCAGCGCGGCGGTCTTCGTGGTCCTGATCAGCTATCTGCTGTCGGTGATCCAGTCGGTCCAGCACAGCGACCGGGTGATCAACGGCATCAACCGGGCCTCGAAGCTGACGGTCGACCTGGAAACCGGCATGCGCGGGTTCCTGATCACCGGCGACGAGCATTTCCTCGACCCTTACGAAGTGGCCAAGCCGCAGATTTTCAGCCAGTTGCGCGAGTTGGGCGAGCTGGTGGCGGACAATCCGCAGCAGGTCGATCGCTTCAAGCGCCTGCAAGCCTTGCAGGACGAGTGGAGCCTGCACGCCAAGAACATGATCGAACTGCGCCGCCAGGACGGCGACTATCGCGCTGCGGTGAAGTCTGGCCGGGGCAAGCGCCTGACCGACCAGATGCGCAAGGAATACGACGACGCGGTGGCGCTGGAGCAGCAGTTGCGCCTCGACCGCAGTGACCATGTGTCCCGCACCACCATTTTCAGCGTGGCCCTGTACCTGCTGTTCGTGGTGGGGTTCAGCGGTCTGCTGGCCTATATCGGGCGCCGCGACCTGCTCAGCCTGTCGAAAAGCTACGGCGACAACCTCGCCACCCAGCAGAAAAGCGCCCAGAGCCTGGAGCAACAGGCCTGGCTGCGCAGCGGCCAGACCGAACTGGCCGAGCAGTTGCTGGGGCAACTGACTCTGGACGTGCTGGGCCGCAATACTCTGCAGTTCTGCGCGCACTACCTGGGCAGCGCCGTGGCGGCGATCTATGTGCGCGAAGAGCCCGGCGGCCTCAAACGCGTGGCCACCTACGGTTTCTCCCGTGAGCAGGAAGCTCGCGAGCAGTCGATTCTCATCGGCGAAGGCATAGTCGGGCAGGCGGCCCAGCAGGGCCGGCCGATCCGCCTGGACGAGGTGCCTGGCGATTACTTCAAGGTCAGTTCCGGCCTGGGCGAAGGCGCGCCGCGCAGTGTGCTGGTGGTGCCGACCAGCGACGACGAGCGAGTCAACGGGGTGATCGAACTGGGCTTCCTGCGGGCCCTCGGCGAGCGCGATATCGAGCTGCTGGAGCGGATCGCCGGCAATATCGGTACCGCCATCGAAGCCGCGCGTTATCGCCAGCGCCTGCAGACCGTGCTGGCCCAGACCCAGCAGCTCAACGAAGAGCTGCAGGTGCAGCAGGAAGAACTCAAGACCGCCAATGAGGAACTCGAAGAACAGTCGCGGGTGCTCAAGGAGTCCCAGGTCAACCTGGAAGCCCAGCAGGTGGAGCTGGAACAGAGCAACGAGCAACTGGCCGAGCAGGCCCAGGCCCTGGCGCGGCAGCGCGACGCCCTGGACTGCAAGAACAGCGAACTGAACCAGGCGCAGGCGCAGTTGCAGGAGCGGGCCGAGGAGCTGCAGCGTTCGAGCAAGTACAAGTCCGAATTCCTCGCCAATATGTCCCACGAGTTGCGCACACCGCTGAACAGCTCGCTGATCCTGGCCAAGCTGCTGGCGGAAAACCCCCAGGAAAACCTCAGTGACGAACAGGTGCAGTTCGCCGAGTCGATCTATTCCGCCGGCAACGACCTGCTCAACCTGATCAACGACATTCTCGACATTTCCAAGGTGGAAGCCGGCAAGCTCGACGTGCGTCCGGAAAACACCAGTGTCGCGCGCCTGGTGGAAGGCCTGCAGGGGCTGTTCCAGCCGCTGACGGCGGACAAGGGCCTGGGGTTCCAGGTCGAGCTGCAGCCCGACGCGCCTTCGATGCTGTTCACCGACCGCCAGCGGGTCGAGCAGGTGTTGAAGAACCTGCTGTCCAACGCGGTGAAGTTCACCGAGAAGGGCCAGATCGGCCTGAGCGTGTCCCGCCAGCCTGGGGGGGGCATTGCCTTTGCCGTGAGCGACTCAGGGATAGGCATCGCGCCGGAGCAGCAGGAAAGCATCTTCGAGGCGTTCCGCCAGGCCGACGGCACCACCAACCGCCGCTACGGCGGCACTGGGCTCGGCTTGTCGATTTCCCGCGACCTGGCGGCGCTGCTCGGTGGATCGATCACGGTCGCCAGCGAATCGGGGCAGGGCAGTGTCTTCAGCCTGCTGCTGCCGGAGCAGTACGTCGAACGCTCGCCCGAGGAGCGCAACCAGTCGCGGCCGGCCGCCGCGGTGGTCACGCTGCGGCCGAGCAAACCGGCCCCGGCCCCGTTGCCGCCGGAGCCCGAGGTGGAGATCCGGCGTTTCGCCGACGACCGCGACAAGGCGCCGTTCGCCGGCCGCTGCATCCTGGTGGTGGAGGACGAAGCGGACTTTGCCCACATTCTGTATGACTTGGCCCATGAGCTGGGTTACCAGTGCCTGGTGGCCCATGGCGCCGACGAGGGTTATCGCCTGGCCGAGCAGTTCGTGCCGGACGCGATCCTGCTGGATATGCGCCTGCCGGACCATTCCGGCCTGACGGTGTTGCAGCGCCTCAAGGAACACGCCACGACCCGGCATATTCCGGTGCATGTGATTTCCGTGGAAGACCGGGTCGAAGCCGCCATGCACATGGGCGCCATCGGCTACGCGGTCAAGCCCACCACCCGCGAAGAACTCAAGGACGTGTTCGCCCGCCTGGAAGCCAAGCTCACCCAGAAGGTCAAGCGCGTGCTGCTGGTGGAGGACGACGACCTGCAGCGCGACAGCATTGCCCGGCTGATCGGCGACGACGACATCGAGATCACCGCCGTCGGCCTGGCCCAGGAGGCCCTGGAGCTGCTGCGCGACAACCTCTACGACTGCATGATCATCGACCTGAAACTGCCGGACATGCTCGGCAATGATCTGCTCAAGCGCATGTCCACCGAGGACATCTGCTCGTTCCCGCCGGTGATCGTCTACACCGGGCGCAACCTGACCCGCGACGAAGAGGCGGACCTGCGCAAGTATTCACGTTCGATCATCATCAAGGGCGCGCGCTCGCCGGAGCGTCTGCTGGACGAAGTGACGCTGTTCCTGCACAAAGTCGAATCCCAGTTGTCCCATGAGCGGCAGAAGATGCTCAAAGCGGCCCGCAGCCGCGACAAGGTGTTCGAGGGGCGCACGATCCTGCTGGTGGACGACGATGTACGCAACATCTTCGCCCTCACCAGCGCCCTGGAGCATAAGGGGGCGAACGTGGTCATCGGCCGTAATGGCCTTGAGGCGATCGCCAGGCTCAATGAAGTCGAGGATATCGACCTGGTGCTGATGGACGTGATGATGCCCGAGATGGACGGTTATGAAGCCACTGTCGAAATCCGCAAGGAGCCGCGCTGGCGCAAGCTGCCGATCATCGCGGTGACCGCCAAGGCCATGAAGGACGATCAGGAACGTTGCCTGCAGGCTGGCGCCAACGATTACCTGGCCAAGCCGATCGACCTCGACCGGCTGTTTTCCCTGATCCGCGTCTGGTTGCCCAAGATGGAACGAGTCTAGTGGAGCGCAATACCGAGATCGAACTGCGTCTGTTGATCGAAGCCATCTACCTCAAGTACAGCTACGACTTCCGCGATTATTCCGGCGCTTCGATCAAGCGCCGGATCAACCATGCCCTGCGCCAGTTCGAGTGCAAGACCATTTCCGCCCTGCAGGAGCGGGTGTTGCACGACCCGGGCGCGTTCATGCAGTTGCTGCAGTTGCTGACGATTCCGGTCAGCGAGATGTTTCGCGACCCCTCGCATTTCCTGGCGATCCGCCAGGAAGTGGTGCCGCTGCTCAGGACCTATCCGTCGATCAAGATCTGGATCGCCGGCTGCAGTACGGGCGAGGAGGTCTATTCCATGGCCATCCTGTTGCGCGAGGAGGGGCTGCTGGAGCGCACCATCCTCTACGCCACCGACATCAACCCCCGCTCCCTGGAGAAGGCCAAGCAGGGCATCTTTTCCCTGGAGAACATTCGCACCTACACCCAGAACTACCAGCAGGCCGGCGGTCTGCGTTCCTTCGCCGACTACTACACGGCGGCCTACGACTACGCGATCTTCGACAAGACCCTGCGCGAGAACGTGACCTTCGCCGACCACAGCCTGGCGACCGACAGCGTGTTCTCCGAGACCCAGCTGATTTCCTGCCGCAATGTCTTGATCTATTTCAACAAGAAGTTGCAGGATCGGGCCTTCGGGTTGTTCCACGAATCGCTCTGCCACCGCGGTTTCCTGGTGCTGGGCAGCAAGGAGACCGTGGATTTTTCAGCCTACGGCGGGCATTTCGAACCCCTGGTCAAAGAAGAACGGATCTACCGCAAATCATGAGCGCTGACCTTTGCAAAACCGCCTTGCCTCAGGTCGAGGCCATAGTGGTCGGTGCCTCGGCCGGTGGCGTCGAGGCGTTGCTGACGATCTTCACCGCGTTGCCCGCAGGCTTCGGCCTGCCGATCGTGGTGGTGATCCATCTGCCCGACGAACGTCGCAGCCAGCTGGCCGAAGTGTTCGCCCAGCGCCTGGCGCTGCCGGTGCAAGAAGCCCGCGACAAGCAACCCATCCACCGCGGCACCCTGTATGTCGCCGCGCCGGGTTATCACCTGTCGGTGGAGCAGGACCGCAGCCTGTCCCTGAGCCAGGAAGACCGGGTGCACCATTCGCGCCCGGCCATCGATTACCTGTTCGGCTCTGCTGCCGATGCCTACGGCCCGCGCCTGGCCGCGGTGCTGTTGACCGGGGCCAACCAGGACGGCGCCCAGGGCCTGGCCGAGGTCAAGCGCCGCGGCGGCCTGAGCATCGTCCAGGACCCGGCCGAAGCCCAGGTGCCGATCATGCCCGCGGCGGCCATCGCGCTGCACCGCCCGGACTACATTCTCCCTTTGCACGGCATCAGCCGTTTGCTGGCCGAACTGGAACGAAGCGCATGCTGAGCCATATCCCGGCCAAGTTGCTGATCGTCGACGATCTGCCGGACAACCTGCTGGCCCTCGAGGCGTTGCTCAAGCGCGAGGACCGCCTGGTGTACAAGGCGCTGTCGGCGGACGAGGCCCTGGCGCTGCTGCTCCAGCATGAGTTCGCCCTGGCCATCCTCGATGTGCAGATGCCCGGCATGAACGGTTTCGAGCTGGCCGAGCTGATGCGCGGCATGGAGAAGACCAGGAACATCCCCATCGTCTTCGTCAGCGCCGCCGGGCGCGAACTGGACTATGCCTTCAAGGGTTATGAAAGCGGCGCGGTGGACTTTTTGCACAAGCCGCTGGATATCCATGCGGTGAAGAGCAAGGTCAGTGTGTTCGTCGACCTGTACCGCCAGAGCAAGGCCATGAAGCAGCAGGTCGAGGCCCTGGAGCAGAGCCGGCGCGAACAGGAGGCGCTGCTGCACAAGCTCCAGCTGACCCAGAACGAACTGGAGCAGGCGGTGCGCATGCGCGACGACTTCATGTCGATCGTCGCCCATGAAGTGCGCACGCCGTTGAACGGGTTGATCCTGGAAACCCAGCTGCGCAAGATGCACCTGGCCCGGGACAACGCCGCGGCGTTCACCCTGGACAAGATGCACGCGATGGTCGATCGCGACGAACGCCAGATCAAAAGCCTGATCCGCCTGATCGAGGACATGCTGGATATCTCGCGGATCCGCACCGGCAAGCTGTCGCTGCGGCCGAGCCGAGTCGATCTGGCGCAACTGGTGCGTGGCCTGCTGCAGAACTTCGCGCCCCAGGTCGAGGCCGCCGAGTCGTCGTTGACCCTGGAGGCCGAGGACGCGGTGGTCGGGCAGTGGGATGAATTTCGTATCGAACAGGTGATTTCCAACCTGCTGAGCAATGCCTTGCGCTATGGTGCCAAGAGTCCGATCGAGGTACGGGTCTACAGGGCCGGCGCCCAGGCGCGGGTCGAAGTGCGCGATTACGGGATCGGCATCGGCGAGGAAAACCAGGCGCGTATCTTCCAGCAGTTCGAGCGCGTCTCAGCTCAGCATGCGGTGGCCGGCCTCGGGCTGGGGTTGTTCATTTCCGAGCAGATCGTCACGGCCCATGGCGGTAGCATCGAAGTCGACAGCAGGGTCGGCGAAGGTGCCCAGTTTCGCGTTTGTCTGCCGCTGTAGGAAAACACCGGCCCCACGCAACCTTCTGGACAACCGGAGGGTCGTATCAGCAGCTATTGACCGAACAAAGGCTTCTCATGAGTGAAGATGCACAAGACGTCGTACTGATCGTCGAAGATGAACCGGTGATCCTGATGTTGCTCGCCGACTACCTGTCGGGCCTGGGCTACCGGGTGCTGCAGGCGGAAAACGGCGAGCAGGCGTTCGAGATCCTGGCCAGCAAGCCGCACCTGGACCTGATGATCACCGACTACCGGCTGCCGGGCGGAATCACCGGGGTGATGATCGCCGAGCCCGCGGTGAAGCTGCGCCCGGACCTCAAGGTGATTTTCATCAGCGGCTATCCCACCGAGATTCTCGAATCCGGCAGCCCCATCGCCCGCAGCGCGCCGATCCTGGCCAAACCCTTCGACCTCGACAGCCTGCACGAGCAGATCCAGGAGCTGCTGGCGTGACTACAACCGCTGCACTGTAGCCGCTGCCGAGCTTCAGCGAGGCTGCGATCGACCGCGCAGCGGTCGCAAAACCTGATTTTGCGGTGGGTTAGGTGGAGTGCGTTGCCTGGTTTCACGCCTGCTTTGCAGGCGATCGCAGCCTCGCTGCGCTCGGCAGCGGCTACAGGAGTGCAGCGGTTACAGGCCCTGCTGCAAGGCCGGGTCGTCGGGGTTCTGCTGTTCCAGCTGGGCCAGGAGGATCTGCACGTTCTGCAGTTGGCCGCTTTCTTTCCAGTAATTGATCAGCAGGACCCGGGCCTTGCGGTTGGCGGGTTGGCGCTGGACGATTTCTTCGAGCTGTTTCTGCGCCGCTTCCAGCTCTTCTTCGCTGTGCAGGGTGGTGGCCAGGTCGTAGCGGTAGTCGGCGTTTTTCGGCTCCAGCTCCACGGCGCGGGACAGGCCGAGCAGGGCGAACTCGCCTTGCTCGTGGTGCAGCAGCCACATGCCCAGGGCGTGTTGCAGGTAGGCCGAGTCCTGTTGCGCCTGCAACTGGCTGGCCAGCAACTGGCGGGCGGTTTCGCTCTGGCCCTGGCGATCCAGGACCTCCAGCTGCAGGATCACCGCCTGCAGGTTGTCCGGTTGCAGGCGCAGGGCCTGTTCCAGGGTCTGCTGGGCTTTGGCCAGGTTGGCGTTGTGCAGGTACAGGCGCGCCAGCTGGTATTGCGCCTCGACGTTCTCCGGCTGGGCCTTGAGCACCTGGGTGTATTCATCGATCACTTGCTGCAGCGGCCCGAAATACAGGCCTTGTTCATCCGGCGTCAGGCCGAGCAGGGCGGTGACAGCGGCGAAACGCACATTCTGTTCCTCGTCGTCCAGCAACGGGCCGATCAGCAGACTGCGCTGGCCTGCGGGGACCAGGCCGAGCACGCTCTGGATGGCCGCCTGGCGGACTTCGGCCGCGGCGTGGTGCAGGTCGGCGTCGACCAGTTTCAGCGCCTGGGGGCTGGGGTAGTTGGGCAGCTCGGCCAGCAGGCGGATGCGCCGGCTGTCCGACAGGTCAGGGCGCGCCAACTGCTGATACAGCACCCGCGCGGCCCCGGGCTGACCGTTGCGCGCCTGTTCCAGGGCCTTGCCGTAGCCGTGCTTGATCGCGTCCGGTACCACCGGTGGCGCGGTGCGCAGGAACTGCCACGCCAGGCCCAGGGCCACTACGGCGAGCAGACTGATCAGCAGGTTGCGACGGGGTTTGGTCATGCAGGCATCCATGGCGGGGGCGACTTTACGAAGGCGCAAGCTTCGGTCAGGTTTCCCGCGGAGTCAAACCCGCTGGCCGCTCATGTCCGCTCCGGACCGCCAGGCCAGGGCCTTTATGTCAACACGTAGTCGACCGGCTCCAGGGCCGGCGGCAGCTCGCGCTGGCCGAGGGCCGCCAGTATTTCCCGCTCCAGGGTGCGCAGGATGGCATTGCACGGCAGGTCGTTGTCGTCGAAGCCGAACGGGTCTTCCAGATCGTCGCCAATTTCGTCCAGGCCGAGAAAGGTGTAGCTGACGATGGCGGTGAATAGGGGCGTTAGCCAGCCCAGGGGCTCGGCCATGGCGAACGGCAGGAGCAGGCAGAACAGGTAGATGGTGCGGTGCAGCAGCAAGGTGTAGGGGTAGGGCAGCGGGGTGTTCTTGATCCGCTCGCAGCTGGCCTGGACCTGGCTCAGGCTGACCAGGCGGGTTTCCAGCTGGGTGTAGCGCCACTCGCTGATCAGCCCTTGCTCGGCCAGCACCGAACAGCGGCGGCCCAGCCCCTGCAACAGGCTGTCGGGGATGTTCGGGTGCTGGCGCTCGATGGCCTGGCCGACCCAGGGTTGGGCGGCGCCGGCCTCGTCTTCGTGGCGCAGGCGGGCGATCAGGCCGTGGGCGAAACCGCAGAGTTCGCGCAACAGGCGTTCGCGCTCGGCGGGGTCCTGGAGGATCTGGCTTTCGCGAATCAGCGAGCGCACCTCGACGATCATCTGCCCCAGTTGTTTGCGGCCTTCCCACCAGCGGTCGTAGCAGGCGTTGTTGCGAAAGCTCATGAAGATCGACAGCGACAGCCCGAGCAGGGTGAAGGGCGTGGCATTGACCTTGGAGAAGTACGCCGGGCTTAAGGTTTCCACCAGCACGATCGCCGCGGCCAGCAGGGTCAGCAGCAGGCAGCGCAGGGCGATGCGCCTGGCGATCGAGCCCTTGAGAGCAAACAGGATGCCGAGCAGGTTCGGCTTGGGGCGGATGATCATCGGGGGCACGACTCAGGGCTGGCGCGGCGGGGCAAGGCTAGAAGCCGGGGCTTGGGTTGTCCAATCGGTCTTGTCGACGAGGCGATTGAGGCGATCGATGAAGGCTTCGGGCAAGATGCTCTTCCTCCCGGGAAGGTCGGGGCGATAAGCTTTCCCGGCCGCAGATTGACTACGCTAGCCGCAGGTGTCCCTTTGTCCAGAAAATACCCATGCAGCCGCTGATCAACTATTTCAGGATCGTGTGCCATCCGGGAGGCGCAGTACTGCGCTTCGCCTTGCGCACCATTGCCGCGGGCCTGCTGACCCTGTACCTGGCGTTCGTCTTCGATCTCGACCAGCCCAAGTGGTCGCTGATGGCGGTGATCATCGTCAGCCAGCCCCTGGCCGGCATGGCCCTGGCCCGCAGCTTCGGCCAGGTGCTCGGCACCACCCTGGGGGCCGCGGTGGCGGTGCTGATCATGGCGATCTTTCCCCAGGCGCCGCTGCCATTCCTGGTCACCCTCGGCCTGTGGCTGGCGCTGTGCACCGCTGGCGGCACGCTGTTGCGCTACACCAGTTCCCAGGCGTTCGTGCTCAGCGGCTACACCGCGGTGGTGGTGGCGATGCTGGCGATCCCGGACCAGGGCAACACCCTGATGCTGGCCATCACCCGGCTTACCGAGACCCTGTTGGCGGTGGCCTGCGTCTGTGTGGTCAGCCTGCTGACGGCGCGCCCGGAGACGGTGGCCGCCGGCTACTTCGCCAAGATCGACCAGGTGCTCAAGCTGCTCGCCACCCACGCCGCGGCGGCGATCCGCACCGACGAGAGCGAGGCCGACTTCCACAAGCGGCAGATGCAACTGCTGGGGGAGATCAGTGCCCTGGAAGGCTTGCGTCGGCATCTGTATTTCGATGCGCCGCGCCTGCGCAGTGCCGACGGCCTGGTGCAACTGCTGGGCAACCAGCTGGTGCTGCTGACGTCGCGCCTCACCGTCCTGCGTCACCAGCGCGAATTGCTGCGGGCGCGCTGGGTCGGTGAGCTGCCGGAGGAAATCCAGAAGCTGCGCGCCGACGAGCTGGCGTTTCTCGATGAGCTGGCGCTGCACGGGCGGGCGCTGCCCGCCGCGTCGCGGCAGCAGTTCGGCCCGCTGCAGCAGCGCTTCGACGAACAGGCCCGGCGCGCCGAACGCTCGGCCGAAACCTTGCCCGCCACCTTGCGCTCCCTGGCCTGGGCCCTGCGCTGGGAACAGGCGCGGATGCTCAAGCAGCTCGAAGACATTCTCGAATTCAGCGACGCGATCCAGGACGGCCGCCAGGCCAGTTGCCTGTATCGCCAGGGCCGGGCCAACCCGCTGCACCTGGACTGGCCGCTGGCGGCGATGAATGGCCTGCGGGCCTTTACCGCGCTGATGGTCGCCGGGCTGATCTGGATCGAAACCGCCTGGGACGGGGCGCGCTCGAGCATGGTCCTGGTGGGCATTCTCTGTTCGCTGATGGCGACCTTTCCCCGGCCCTTGCTGGCCGCGCAGAGCTATATGCGCGGCCAGGCCCTGGCGCTGTTGATCTCGGCGGTCTATGTGTTCGCCCTGGTGCCGCTGATTGGCGATTTCGAGTGGCTGGCGCTGTTGCTGGTGCCGCTGCTGTATACGGTCGCGGTGGGCCTGGCCAGCCCGATGACCGCCGGGATCGGCATGGGCCTGGGGCTGTCGAGCCTGTTGATGATCGGCCCGCAGAACATCGGCGCCTGGCAGAACAGCGCCGCGCTCTGGTTCGAGTTCGCCGGGGCCTATGTCAGCGGCGGGGTGTTGTCGTTGCTGGTGTACGCCTTCATCTTTCCGTTCAACCCGGTACTGCGTATTCGCCGCCTGTTCCGCGACACTCGGGAACAGGTGTATGCGCTGCAGAAAACTGCGGCCAGCGACGAGCAACAGTTTGTCTTCGAGAGCCGCATGGTCGACCGCCTGACCCAGATGCTCGGGCTGTTGCCTGCGGTCGCCGGCGATCGGGCTTCCGGCGAGCGTTTCGAGACCAGCCTGGCCTGCATGACCCTGGGCGTGGCGATGCACCAGCTCAAGCAGCAGAGCCTGGACAATCCCTGGTTGAGCCCTGAGGGCAACGCCAGCCTGCAACAGTTGCTGCGCCGCGTCGGGCGCTATGTGGCGGGGCGCGGTGGGCTAGAGGCGAGCGAGCTTCTGGCGCAGCTGCGAGCGCTGGGGGATCACCTGGACACCTTGCACGGCGACGACCGGCCTCAGGCCCACGAACAGCTGTGGTCGGTGTTTCGCATGCGCGTCTCGCTGCTGATCGTCGGCGCCTTTCTGGAGCGCTACGGCCCCATGCTGCACCCCACGGAAACAGGAGATCCGGCCCTTGCCCATTGATTTTGAAGTCGGCGGCGTCTACCTGCCGCCCATTGCCCAGGCCCTGTTGCTGGCCCTGCCGATTTTCCTGGTGCTGGACTGGGGGCTGCGGCGTCTTGGGGTCTTGCGTTTCGTCTGGCACGAAGCGTTGTTCGAAGGGGCGCTGTATGCCTGCGTCTGCGCCACCGCAATCCTGCTGATGGGAAGCCTATGAACCTGAAAAACACCCTGGCCCGAACGATCACCCTGGTCGCCGTCTTACTGGCGCTGGTGCTGGGCGGGTTCGCCTGGGAGCATTACACCCGCGCGCCCTGGACCCGCGATGCCCGGGTGCGCGCCGACGTGGTGACGCTGTCGGCGGACGTCGCCGGGCGCATCGTCAGCCTGCGGGTGGAGGACAACCAGCACGTGGACAAGGGCCAGTTGCTGCTGGAGATCGACCCGGCGCGCTATGCCCTGGCCGTGGAGCATGCCAAGCGTTCGGTGGAAGTGGCGCGGGCCAGCCTCGGCCAGTCCGAGGCGGCGATCACTTCCAGCACGGCGCTGCTCAAGCAACGGCAAAGCGAGGAGCAGCGGCGTCGCACCCTGAAGCAGGGCTTTGCGATTTCCGGCGAGGAGTGGGAGAAATCCAGCACCGACGTGGCAGTGGCCCAGGCCGACCTGCTGCGCAACCAGGCCAATCTCGGCCTGGCCCAGGCCAACGTGCACCTGGCCGAGGCGGCGCTGACCCAGGCCGAGCTGGACCTGCAGCGCACCCGGGTGCAAGCCCCGGTCAGCGGCTACGTGACCAACCTGCAGACCCGCCAGGGCGATTACGCCAGTGCCGGCGGCGCCTTGCTGGCCCTGGTGGACAGCGATTCCTTCTATGTCAGCGGTTACTTCGAGGAAACCAAGCTGCCGCGGATCGAGGAGGGCAGCGCGGTGCGCATTCAGTTGATGAGCGGCGAAACCTTCAACGGCAAGGTGCAGAGCATCGCCTTCGCCATCACCGACCGCGAGAACTCCCAGGGCAGCCGCCTGCTGGCCAACATCAATCCCAGCTACACCTGGGTCAAGCTGGCCCAGCGGGTGCCAGTGCGGATCGCCATCGACCCCGATTACCCGGGCAAGGGCAAGTTGCGCGCCGGGACCACGGCGACGGTGACGGTGTTGGAGTAAGTGATGGATTGCGGTGTTTGAACGAGCGTCATCGCGGGCAAGCCTCGCTCCTACAGTTCCATGCGTGTCTGTAGGAGTGAGCGGGCGGCGATCCGACTTGCCCGCGATGCTTTTCCAGGGACGAAAAAAAGCCCCGCGACCGAATGAGAGCGCGGGGCAAAGATTTGGTTGGTTGCGGCCAACCAAAGGAGCAGGGTTGAAGCCTTACTTGCTGGCCACCGTCTCTGGCTGCCAGCCACCGCCCAGGGCCTTGTAGATGGCGACGATGCCGCGATACAGGTCGACTTCGGCCTGGGCCTGGGAGTCTTCGGCGGCCAGGCGTTCACGCTGGGCGTCGAGCAGCACCAGGAAGTCCACGGTGCCCTCGCGGTAACGAATCTCCGCCAGGTCGGCGGCGGCACGGCTCGACTCGCTCTGGCGGATCAGCGAGATCAGGCGTTGCTGGCGCTTGCCGTAATCGCTGAAGGCGTTTTCCGACTCTTCCAGGGCCAGCAGCACTTGCTGCTCATAGGTCGCCAGGGCACCGTCGGCCTCGGCGTTGGCGCCGCGCAGACGGGCGCGCACGCTGCCCAGGTCGAAGGCGGCCCAGGTAATGCTCGGGCCCAGGGCCCAGGCATTGGCGGCCGAGGAACCGATCTGCGAACCGCGCCCGGCGGTGAAACCGAGGAAACCGCTGAGGCTGACCCGGGGGAACAGGTCGGCCTTGGCCACGCCGATCCGCGCGGTGGCGGCGGCCAGCTGGCGCTCGGCGCTGAGAATGTCCGGGCGCCGCTGCAGCAGTTCGCCCGGGTCGCCGATCGGCAGGGCCTTGGCGATCGCCGGCAGCTGCGCGGGCTTGAGGTCGACGCTGAGCTTATCCGGGCGCTCGCCCAGCAGGGTGGCGATCCGGTTGCGCTGGCGCACCTGTTCGGCCTGCAGTTGCGGCACGCTGGCTTCCACCGCCGCCAGGCGCGCGTCGGCGCGAACCACGTCGAGCTGATCGCCGACCCCGGCTTCGCGCAGGCTTTCGGTGATCTTGCGCGACTCCTGCTGGTTCTCCAGGTTGGCCAGGGCGATCTTTTCCCGCAGCTGGGCGCCGCGCAGCTGGCCGTAGGCATCCACCAGCTCGGCGATCATCGTGACTTGCAACTGGTAGAGGTCGGCCTCGGCGGCCTGCTGGTCGGCGTCGGTGGCTTCCAGGTTGCGCTGGATGCGGCCGAACAGGTCCAGTTCCCAGGCCATGTCCAGGCCCAGGTCGTAGCGTTCGCTGTTGACCCGGCGGGTGGTCTGGCCAGGGATCTGCCCCTTGGCCAGGTCGCTGCTGGCGCGGCTGGTGATGGTTGGCATGGCGTCGTTGCTGGCGTCGTCGCGAATCGCCCGGGCGGCCCGTAGGCGGGCGAAGGCCACGCGCAATTCGCGGTTGCCCTGCAGGGACTGGGTCACCAGCTGGTTGAGCACCGGGTCGTCGAACTGCTGCCACCAGATGCCTTCGAAACGTGCGCGGTCGAAGTTCTTCTGGCCCGCGGCGCCGTCGGTGGCGGCGCTGATGTGCGCCGCCTCGGTGGTCGGGGTCTGGTAGTCCGGGCCAACGGCACAGGCGCTCAGGGCCAGTACCAGCAAGCTTGGCAGGAAGACTTTCGAACTCATTGTTGCGTCTCCAGTTTCAGGGCTCGGGTCGCTTTGCGGGCGGCGCTGCGCTCCACGTAGTTGCGGATCAGGACGTAGAACACTGGGGTCAGCAGCAGGCCGAAGAAGGTCACGCCGAGCATCCCGGAGAACACCGCGACCCCCATGGCATGGCGCATTTCCGCACCGGCGCCGCTGGAGAACACCAGGGGCACCACACCCATGATGAAGGCGAACGAGGTCATCAGGATCGGCCGCAGACGCAGGCGGCAGGCTTCCAGCACCGCGGCCAGCGGGTCGAGGCCTTCTTCCTGTTTGTCCTTGGCGAACTCGACGATCAGGATCGCGTTCTTGCAGGCCAGGCCCACCAGTACGATCAGGCCGATCTGGGTGAAGATGTTGTTGTCGCCACCGGACAGGATCACCCCGGTGATGGCCGACAGCAGGGTCATCGGCACGATCAGGATCACCGCCAGCGGCAGGCTCCAGCTCTCGTATTGCGCAGCCAGTACCAGGAAGGCCAGCAGCACGCAGAGCGGGAAGACGAACAGCGCGGTATTACCGGCGAGGATCTGCTGGTAGGTCAGCTCGGTCCATTCGTAGGTCATGCCGTTGGGCAGTTCTTCCTTGAGCAGTTTCTCGATCGCCGCTTCCGCCTGGCCGGAGCTGTAGCCCGGTGCGGCCGCGCCGTTGATTTCCGCGGTGACGAAGCCGTTGTAGTGCATCACACGGTCGGGACCGGCGGTGTCGCTGACCTTGATGAAGGTCGCCAGCGGAATCATCTCGCCCTTGTTGTTGCGCACTTTCAACTGACCGATCTGCTCGGCCTCGAGGCGGAACTGCTGTTCGGCCTGGACGTTGACCTGGTAGGTGCGGCCAAAGCGGTTGAAGTCGTTGGCGTACAGCGAACCCAGGTAGATCTGCAGGGTGTCGAAGATATCGCTGATGGCCACGCCGTGGGTCTTGGCCTTTTCCCGGTCGATAGCGGCATCGACCTGCGGCACGTTGACCTGGTAGCTGGTGAACAGCCCGGCCAGTTCCGGCACGCTGCGGCTCTTGGCGATCACGTTCTGCACTTCTTTATACAGCTCGTCGTAGCCCATGCCGCTGCGGTCCTCGACCTGCAGGCGGAAACCACCGATGGTGCCCAGGCCCTGTACCGGCGGCGGTGGGAAGATCGCCATGTAGGCGTCCTGGATATCGGCGTACTGGGCGTTCAGGGCGCCGGCAATGGCCCCGGCGGACATACTCGGGTCCTTGCGCTCGTCGAAGGGCTTGAGGGTCACGAACACGATGCCGTTGTTCGGGCTGTTGGTGAAACCGTTGATCGACAGGCCGGGGAAGGCCACCGCGCTTTCCACGCCGGGCTGCTTCAGGGCCAGGTCGGACATGCGCTTGATCACGTCTTCAGTGCGGTCCAGGCTGGCGGCGTCCGGCAGTTGGGCGAAGGCCACCAGGTATTGCTTGTCCTGGGCCGGGACGAAGCCCATCGGTGTGTGGGCAAAGCCCAGCCAGGTCAGCGCCATCAGGCCGGCGTAGAGGAACAGGGCGATGCCGCTGCCGCGGATCACTCGGCGCACGGTGCCGACGTAGCCATGGCTGGCACGGTCGAAGAAGCGGTTGAACGGTGTGAACAGCCAGCCGCCCAGGAGTTTTTCCAGGAGCCGCGAGAAGCGGTCCTTCGGTGCGTGGTGCTCCTTGAGCAAGACCGCGGCCAGGGCTGGGGACAGGGTCAGGGAGTTGAAGGCCGAGATCACAGTGGAGATCGCGATGGTCAGGGCGAACTGCTTGTAGAACTGCCCCGTCAGACCGCTGATGAAGGCCGCCGGCACGAACACCGCGCAGAGCACCAGGGCGGTGGCGATGATTGGCCCGGTCACCTCGCGCATGGCGCGCTTGGTAGCTTCGACCGGGTTCAGCCCGAGGCCGATATTACGCTCGACGTTCTCCACCACCACGATGGCGTCGTCCACCACGATACCGATGGCCAATACCAGCCCGAACAGCGACAGGGCGTTGAGCGAGAAGCCGAACAGGTGCATCACGGCGAAGGTACCGATCAGCGAGACCGGCACGGCCACCAGCGGGATGATCGAGGCGCGCCAGGTCTGCAGGAACAGGATCACCACCAGCACCACCAGCACCAGGGCTTCGAACAGGGTGTGCACCACCGCTTCGATGGAGCCGCGGACGAAGATGGTCGGGTCGTAGACGATGCTGAAGTCCATGCCTTCCGGGAAGCTCTTCTTCAGTTCGGCCATCTTGGCCCGCACTTCGTTGGAGATCTCGATGGCGTTGGAGCCGGGGCGCTGGAAGATCGGGATCGCCACCGCCGGCTGGTTGTTCAGCAGCGAGCGCAGGGCGTACTGGTTGGACCCCAGCTCGACCCGGGCGATGTCTTTGAGGCGAGTGATCTCGCCGTTACTGCCGGCGCGGATGATGATGTTCTCGAACTCTTCCTCGCTCACCAGGCGACCCTGGGTGTTGACCGCCATCTGGAAGCTGGTGGCGCTCGGCGCGGGAGGCGCGCCCAGGGTACCGGCGGCGACCTGACGGTTCTGCTCGCGAATGGCGGTGACCACGTCGGTGGCGGTCAGGTTGCGCGAAGCGGTCTTGTTCGGGTCGAGCCAGACCCGCAGCGAGTAGTCGCCCATGCCGAACAGCTGCACGTCGCCCACGCCGCCCAGGCGCGCCAGCTCGTCCTTGATGTTGAGGATGGCGTAGTTGGACAGGTAGAGCATGTCGTAGCGTTTGTCCGGCGAGGTCAGGTGGACCACCATGGTCAGGTCGGGGGAGGCCTTGTCCACGGTGATACCGATGCGCGTCACCTCTTCAGGCAGCTTGGGCTCGGTCCGGGTCACCCGGTTCTGCACCTGCACCTGGGCGTTGTCCAGATCGGTACCCAGGGCGAAGGTGATGGTCAGGGTGATCTTGCCGTCGGAGGTGGACTGCGAGGACATGTAGAGCATGTTCTCGACGCCGGTGATGGCCTGCTCCAGGGGAGCGGCCACGGTCTCGCCGATGACTTTCGGGTTGGCGCCCGGGAAGTTGGCGCGCACCACCACGGTCGGCGGTACCACTTCCGGGTATTCGCTGATCGGTAGCTGGAACAGCGAGATGGAACCGGCGATCAGGATCAGCAGCGACAGCACCGCGGCGAAGATCGGCCGTGAAATGAAGAATTGGGAAAAATTCATCTTGAGTCCTTAACCCCGTGGAGTCGCAGCGCTGGCCAGTTTCGCAGCGGCTTCGGGCGCGCCTTTGGCAGGGGCGACGCGAGGCAGGTTGCTGGCTTCCAGGGCTTGTCGTTGTTGCGCCAGGGCGGCGAGGGTTTCCTTGCTGGCCATCGGAATTTCTTCGGGGTTGACCGGCGCGCCCGGACGGGCTCGCTGCAGACCCTTGACGATAATGGTGTCGTCCTTGTTCAGGCCGGTGCGCACGATACGCAGGCCTTCGATCTTCGGACCCAGCTCGACCGCGCGGTACGCCGGCTTGTTGTCGGCGGCCATCACCAGCACGAATTTCTTGCCCAGGTCGGTGCCCACGGCTTCGTCGTTGATCAGCACGGCGGAGTAGGTGCCGCTGCCCACCAGCTTCAGGCGTGCATAGAGGCCGGGGGTGTAGCTGCCGTCGCTGTTGTCGAACACCGCGCGACCGCGGATGGTGCCGGTCTGCGGGTTGACCTGGTTGTCGACGAAGTTCATCTGGCCCAGGTGCGGGTGGCCGTCTTCGTTGGACAGGCCGAGGTAGACCGGGGTGGTCTGGCCGCGCTGGCCCTGGCGGGCGAGTTGGGTGTACTTGAGGTACACCCGCTCGTCGGCGTCGAAGTAGGCGTAGACCTTGTCGGTGGAAACCACGCTGGTCAGCGCGGTGACGTCGGCGGTCACCAGGTTGCCGGCGGTGATTTCCGCGCGGCTGACCCGGCCGCTGATGGGCGCGACGACCCGGGTGAAGCTCAGGTTCAGGCGCGCCAGGTCCAGTTGCGCCTGGATCGCGGCAACGCCGGCGCGGGCTTCCTGGGCGGCGGTGGTGCGCGAGTCGGCCAGTTCGGCGGAAATGGCGTTGCTGGTGCGCAGGCGTTCGCCGCGCTGGGCTTCGTTCTCGCTGCGGGTGGCGGTGGCGCGGGCCTGTTGCAGCTGGGCTTCGAGGCGGCGGACTTCGGACTGGAACGGGCGCGGGTCGATCTGGAACAGCAGGTCGCCTTTCTTCACCAGGGCGCCTTCGGTGAAGGCCACCTGGTCGATCTGCCCGGAAACCCGTGGCCGGATCTCTACGGTTTCGGGCGCCTCCAGGCGCCCGGTGAACTCGTCCCACTCGTTGACTGGCTGCTCGATCACCTTGGCCACACTGACTTTGGCGGCGGGCATGTTACCGGCGGTTTGCGGAGCCTTGCCGCAGGCGCTCATCACCAGCACGGCCAACACCGCGAGAGGGAAGCGTAAGGGTTTGAGTGACTGTTCCATGGATCATCCGCCAATGTATTTGAGATGGGCGGATGATGCTCGGCAGGGTTGTATCTCACGAATCGAATGAGACGAAGGTAACTATCATTCGGAATGATATAAGCACGGAGCAAGCCCTCTAGCATGCACCTTTCGTTAGGGGGCTATCAATTCCTTGAATGGAATTTCATTGTTTCCGAAAGTGCACGGATGGTGGGGTGAGCGGGATGGAGCGCGATGCATATATAGCAGGGCGCTCCTTGTCGGAAGAGGGCTGATTACCAGCTGCCATAGGGGATGCCGTATTGCTCTATATAGCGCCTGGATTTCTCGCTGACCTTATAGGCGTAACGCCCGTTGTTTTTTCCTTGGCTCGGTCCTAATGGTTCAACTTCAGCTTGGACACGGGCGACCTTGATAGGGTGATGACATTCATCTCGCACCCACACTTGAACGATGCCACCCGGCGCCAACCCCAGATTGACCGAGGCCATGTAGCTTGCGGTTTTTTGCGGCGTTTCCGGGCAACGACGGGCCGTCGTCTTGCGCATGATCTGTCGGGCTTCTTCCGGGATATCGATCCATGCCCGATAGGTTTGCGGTTCCACTACCGACTGCCAGCGCACGAAAATGCGTTGGGGCAGATCGGCACCTATCACCGATTTGCCATCACCACCCACTTCTCTCCAGCCCCTGGCCCATTCTTTTTGGTAACCAAGGGCGCCGCCTGATGCCGTCCCGCGGCCCGTGTGGCGAAACAGTTTGCCGTTGATATCTTCTACTGCACTGTCTTCAACCCAGACCTTCATGTAGTAGGGCTCGGTGAAGCCAAGCTCCCACCAGGGACTTTTGGGGTCGTTTCTTGCGGAAAGTGGATCGCTGGCCAGGCAGCCAGTTAGTAGCAGTGCGCCCAACAGGGCGATGAATGCTCTCATTACCAAAGCGTCCTGTCAGGTACGTGAGGATGTTGCACCCGCACGGCATCCACCGTGGGGGTGTTGATATAGACGATTTTAAGGCTGCCGCCGTCCCGTTTGCCCAGCGGGTGGTTCCAGTGAGCCGAGAGATGGATATAGCGCAGCTTAAGCAAGGTTTCCTCGGTTGGCGTCGTACTGTAGTCACCGGTGACAAACCTGTCACACAGTGCTTGAAGCTCCGATGGAATCGCGTACTCGGGAGTCTCCGGGATGTCCTCGAATTGCACACCGTTCTTCCTAGCCAGTTCATACATGACGCGCAGATACACCCTCGACAATTTATTGTTCATAGGCCTCTTGAGTTGCAGGCCGGCATACACCCGTTTTCTTTGGGGGGAGAGGCGATCCTGTGGCTCCTGGGGCAGCAACAGTGGTTCCGGTGTGACGATCTCCAGCCATTGCGCGGGCCAACCCTTCGCCAGCCAGTGTGTTCTTGCCTGGAGCGCATCCCGGTAAATCGAGGTCTGGGTCACCTCAGCAGTGATCGGTACCTCCAACGCTTGCATCGGGCTGACCAGCACACACTCCTGCACCTCATCCAGATAACCGCCACCGATATCCGAGTGCGCACCGGGCAGGGTGATTTCGGCGTGGTCGGGTTTGACCCGGCTCAGGGCAAAGTTGGCCCGGTACTCGTCGCGGGCGACTAGTTGCACCACCGAGCGAAAGTAGCGGCGGTCGAGGTGCAGCTTGATACCGGGGGCAATGGCGCTGCGCACATTGCCCAGATTGCTTAGCCCGGCAACCGACGGCACGGTGTCGAACAGGCCGATAAAGCCCATATCGATATCGTGGCCGTACTGTCGGTTGAAGCGAGGGCTCAAGGCATTGGAGTGGTCGCGCAGAATCAGTTCAAGCGGGCCGAGCCAGCGTACGACTTCATTGGCAAAGTGCCGAGCTGCTGCGGCGCCTCGGCTAAAGCCGAAAGTGTCAAAGGTCAGGGACGATATTTCGCTGTCGGGGTTTTGCTCGAAGAAAAGGCCAATACGTTGTTTGATCTCAATAAATGCCTTTTGCACACAGCCTAAGACTCCCGTGCCACCACGCCCCGTCCCCGAGGTGATCAGGCTGTCCTTCTTGCCAGTCCTCGTGGCTATACCCTCGATATAGATGGAGCGAAAGGCCCGTCTTTGTAGGCCCTCACCTTCAGCCTCCTGTGCGGAATAGTACAAATCACTCAACCGCTTGATATTGCTCACCCCATTCCCATAACTACTCTCCGGGTCGCTCATATAGGGCTTGCAACTGCCATCGAGATCCCCGGCTTCAATAGGGTGTTGAGCCCCGCATAATTCACCCATCGCCGAGTTGCCGGCGTTATTGCCAGTGCCATCGAAGAATACGCCGATACGCAGTACCACCTGGGTTTTTGCCGGCGGCGGGGTGGGCTCTTTGGCGTACTTCTCGTACTGCGCCCACAGCTGTTCGCCGTAGCTGGGCTGTTCGGTTTCGGCGGTGTGTTCGGCGGGTGCTTGATTGGGATTGGCGGGCCGTAAAAGGCGGGGCATCGGTCCGGGTCCGTTGTTGGCCATGGGTGGTCCTGGTGCGGTCGAAGAGGGTGCTGAAGACCGTACCGGGAAGGGCTGGCGATGGATCTAGGACTATTCTGCAACGCGTTCGGTTGCGGCTGATTCAGTTGTAGGGCGCTATCGCAAGCAAACCAGCCAGCCAGTTTTTTCCTCACCAGCAACCACAAAAATCATAATTTCGTCATTTCCTGACCTCTCCCAGAATGCGACCTACACCTCCCACGGCCACCGGCGTGGGATCACTCAGCAGGGCGCAGACATGACAATCGACAACAACAAAATCGACACGCTGGTAGTGGGCGCCGGCCAGGCCGGCGTGGCCATGAGCGAACACCTGAGCCGCCTGGGCGTGCCGCACCTGGTGCTGGAGCGCAACCGCATCGCCGAAGCCTGGCGCACCGGGCGCTGGGATTCGCTGGTGGCCAACGGCCCGGCCTGGCACGACCGGTTCCCGGGCCTGGAATTCGACCTCGACCCCGATGCCTTCGCCGCCAAGGATCAGGTGGCCGACTACTTCGAAAGCTATGCCCGCCAGATCAACGCGCCGATCCGCACCGGGGTCGAGGTCAGGCAGGTGGTGCGCAACGCCAACCGCCCGGGCTTCACCGTGGACACCAGCGATGGCGTGATCGAGGCCCGGCAAGTGGTGGTGGCCACCGGCCCGTTCCAGCGCCCGGTCATCCCGCCGATCGCCCCGCAGGACGGGCGTGTGCTGCAGCTGCATTCGGCGGCCTACCGCAATCCGCAGCAGCTGCCCGAAGGCGCGGTGCTGGTGGTGGGCGCCGGCTCCTCGGGGGTGCAGATCGCCGACGAGCTGCAACGGGCCGGCAAGCGGGTCTACCTCTCGGTCGGCGCCCATGACCGCCCGCCACGGGCCTATCGCAACCGGGACTTCTGCTGGTGGCTGGGGGTGCTCGGCGAGTGGGACGCCGAGACCATGCAACCGGGCAAGGAGCACGTGACCATCGCCGTCAGCGGCGCCCGTGGCGGCCATACCGTGGACTTCCGGCGGTTGGCGCACCAGGGCATGACCCTGGTCGGCCTGACCCGATCCTTCAAGGACGGTGTGGTGGGTTTCGCAGCCAACCTGGCCGAGAACATTGCCCGCGGCGATGAAAACTACCTGGCGCTGCTGGATGCCGCCGATGCCTATATCGCCCGCAACGGCCTGGACCTGCCGGAGGAGCCCGAAGCCCGGGTCATGCTCCCGGACCCGCCGTGCCTGACCCAGCCGATCCTTGAACTCGACCTGGCCCAGGCCGGCGTCGGCACCATCATCTGGGCCACCGGCTATTCGGTGGACTACAGCTGGCTGCAGGTCGACGCCTTCAAGGACAACGGCAAGCCCCGGCACCAGCGCGGCGTGTCCAGCGAGCCGGGGGTGTATTTCGTGGGCCTGCCGTGGCTGTCGCGGCGCGGCTCGGCCTTTATCTGGGGCGTGTGGCACGACGCCCGGCACATCGCCGAGCACATCGTGAAGCAGCGCATCTACTCCGATTACCGCGACGCCACGCAGCGTCGGGCCGACCTCGAATCCTCCACTCAACCTGCCAGCCTCATGGGAGCCCGCTGATGCCTACTCATACCCGCATCCGCATGTTCAACACCAAGGACACCTACCCGAACCAGTCCCTGGACAACGACCTGTGCCAGGCGGTGCGCGCCGGCAATACCGTGTATGTGCGCGGCCAGGTCGGCACCGACTTCGAGGGCCGCCTGGTCGGCCTCGGCGATCCACGGGCCCAGGCCGAGCAGGCCATGCGCAACGTCAAGCAACTGCTCGAGGAGGCCGGCAGCGACCTCAGCCATATCGTCAAGACCACCACCTACCTGATCGACCCGCGCTACCGCGAGCCGGTCTACCAGGAGGTCGGCAAGTGGCTCAAGGGCGTGTTTCCGATCTCCACCGGGCTGGTGGTCAGCGCCCTGGGCCAGCCCCAGTGGCTGATGGAAATCGACGTGATCGCGGTCATCCCCGAATAAGGAGCGCGCCATGACTTTCTCCATCGTCGGCCGCTGCGCCGAAACCGGCCAGCTGGGCATCGCCATCAGTTCCTCGAGCATCGCCGTCGGCGCCCGCTGCCCCTGGCTACGCAGCGGGGTCGGCGCGGTGTCGAGCCAGAACATCACCTTGCCGGCGCTGGGCCCGCAGGTGCTCGACGGCTTGGGTGACGGCCTGACGCCGCAGCAGGCGCTGGACCAGGCGCTGACCCGCAACGGCTACAGCCAGTACCGCCAGGTGGCGGTGGTGGATGCCCAGGGGCGCACGGCGCTGTTCAGCGGCAACCACGCCTTGGGCATCCACAACGCGCTGGCCGGCGAGCAATGCGTGGCGGCCGGCAACCTGCTGGCCAACAGCACAGTGATCGAGCGCATGGTCGCGGCCTTCGAGAGCAGCGAGGGCTGCCTGGCAGAGCGCCTGCTCAGTGCCTTGCAGGCCGGTCAGGACGCTGGAGGCGAGGCGGGGGCGGTGCATTCGGCGGCGCTGTCGGTGGTCGACGAACTGGTGTGGCCCATCGTCGACCTGCGGGTGGACTGGGCCGAGGAGAATCCCATCGGCCAGTTGCACAGCCTCTGGAGTGCCTACGAACCGCAACTGCAGGACTACTTGACTCGCGCCCTCAACCCGACCCTGGCCCCCAGCTACGGAGTGCCGGGCGATGAGTGAGCCGCGCAGCCACGCGTTGCTGGCCAAGCTGATCGGCTTCGCCACGGTCAGCCGCGATTCGAACCTGGCCCTGATCGAGTTCGTCCGCGACTACCTGCTCGGCCTGGGTGTCGACTGCGAACTGATCTACAACCCTGAGCGGACCAAGGCCAACCTGCTGGCCAGCATCGGCCCGGCGGTGGCGGGCGGCATCGTGCTCTCCGGGCATACCGATGTGGTGCCGGTGACCGGCCAGCCCTGGACCTTCGAGCCGTTCCGCCTCACCGAGCGTGACGGCAAGCTTTACGGCCGCGGCACCGCCGACATGAAAGGTTACCTGGCCTCGGTACTGGCCGCGGTGCCGCTGTTTCTCTCCAGCCCGCTGCGCCGGCCGGTGCACCTGGCGTTCTCCTATGACGAGGAGGTGGGTTGCCTCGGCGTGCGCGGCCTGCTGGAGCTGTTGCCCCAGTGCATCGCGCAACCGGCCCTGTGCCTGATCGGCGAGCCCACCGAACTGCAACCGGTGCTCGGCCACAAGGGCAAGCTGGCCATGCGTTGCCATGTGCGCGGCGCGCCGTGCCATTCGGCCTATGCGCCCTATGGCGTCAACGCCATCGAGCAGGCGGCGCGCTTGATCGGCCGCCTCGGCGAGATCGGCCAGCGCCTGGCCGCGCCGGAACACCACGACCCGCGTTTCGACCCGGCGTTCTCCACCGTGCAGGTTGGGCTGATCCAGGGCGGCACCGCGCTGAACATAGTCCCGGCCGACTGCCGCTTCGATTTCGAGGTGCGCGCTTTGCCGGCCTTCGAGCCCCAGGCGGTGGTGGACGAGCTGCAAACCTATGCGCAACAGAGCCTGCTGCCCGCCATGCAGGCGATCAAAGCCGACACGGCGATCCGCTTCGAGCCGATCTCGGCCTATCCCGGTCTGGCCACCGCTCCCGAAAGCGCCGCCGCCCGGCTGGTGGCGCAACTGTGCGGCAGCGATGCCTTTGGCACCGTGGCCTTCGGCACCGAGGGCGGGCTGTTCCACCAGGCCGGAATCCCGACGGTGGTCTGCGGCCCCGGCAGCATGGATCAGGGCCACAAGCCCGACGAATTCGTCAGCGTCGAACAGCTGGTGGCCTGCGACCGATTGATGGACCGGCTGGCCGAATACCTTTCCAACAACGAATAACGATAAGGAATCCGCGGTGAAAGACTTCAACGAGTGGACAGCCCTGGCGCAGCGGCAACGCCTGATCGACAGCGCCTTTATCGACGGCGAAGCGTGCCAGGCCCAAAGCGGGGCGCGCTTGCCGGCGATCAACCCGGCCACCGGCAAGCTGCTGGCCCAAGTGGCCGCCTGCGGTGAGGTCGAGGTCGACCGGGCGGTACGCAGCGCCCGCCGCGCCTTCGAAGAGGGGCCTTGGGCGCAGATGGCGCCGAGCGAGCGCAAGGCGATCCTGCTGCGTCTGTCGCAGCTGATGCTGGAGCACCGCGACGAACTGGCCTTGCTCGATTCCCTGAGCATGGGCAAGCCGGTGGCGGATGCCTGGAACATCGATGTGCCGGGCGCCGCCCAGGTGTTCGCCTGGTACGGCGAAAGCCTCGACAAGCTCTACGACCAAGTGGCGCCGAGCGCGAGCAATGTCCTGGCGACCATCACCCGGGTGCCGCTGGGGGTGATCGGCGCGGTGGTGCCGTGGAACTTCCCGCTGGACATGGCCGCCTGGAAGCTGGCCCCGGCCCTGGCCGCCGGCAACAGTGTGGTGCTCAAGCCGGCCGAGCAGTCGCCGTTTTCGGCCCTGCGTCTGGCCGAGCTGGCTATCGAAGCCGGCATCCCCAAGGGCGTGCTCAACGTGGTGCCGGGCCTGGGCGAGGAGGCCGGTCGCGCCCTGGGCCTGCACATGGACGTGGACGCCCTGGCGTTCACCGGCTCCACCGAAGTAGGCAAGTACTTCATGCAGTACGCCGCGCAATCGAACCTCAAGCAGGTCTGGCTGGAGTGCGGCGGCAAGAGCCCGAACCTGGTATTCGCCGACTGCCAGGACCTGGACCTGGCGGCCGAGAAAGCCGCGTTCGGCATCTTCTTCAACCAGGGCGAAGTCTGCTCGGCCAACTCGCGGTTGCTGGTGCAGCGCTCGATTGCCGCCGAGTTCGTCGAACGCCTGCAGGCCAAGGCGCGCCAGTGGCAGCCGGGCAACCCGCTGGACCCGGCGAGCCGGGCCGGGGCCATCGTCGATGGGCGGCAGGCGCAGCGAATCATGCAGTACATCGAACAGGCCCGGGCCGAAGGCGCGCAACTGGTGTGCGGCGGCCGGCAACTGAGCGTCGACGGTTCGAGCAATTTCATCGAGCCGACCATCTTCACCGAGGTGACCGCCGACATGACCCTGGCCCGGGAAGAGGTGTTCGGCCCGGTGCTGGCGGTCAGCGTGTTCGACGACGAAGCGCAGGCGGTGGCCCTGGCCAACGCGCATATCTATGGCCTGGCGGCGTCGGTCTGGACCGACGACCTCAATCGCGCCCACCGGGTGGCGCGGCGGCTGAATGCCGGCACGGTGTCGGTGAACACCGTCGATGCGCTGGATGTGACCGTGCCCTTCGGCGGCGGCAAGCAGTCGGGCTTCGGCCGCGACCTGTCACTGCATTCGTTCGACAAGTACACGCAGTTGAAAACCACCTGGATCCAGCTGCGCAACTGAGCGCCCCGAGGTCTCCACCGTCCTTGTAGGAGCGGGCTTGCCCGCGATAAGGCCGGTACAGGCAACCCATCTGTTCTTGCCAATAACAACAATACGGAGCAACCGATGAACAGCAATGCAAGCGTGCAAACCGGCGCCCTGGCGCCGCCCGCGAGTCGCAAGAAACTTGGCCTCACCGCGCTGTTGGCGGTGGCCATCGGCCTGGTGGTGTCCCAAGGCGTGATGGTGCTGATGCTGCAAGGCGTCGGCATCGCCGGGCTGGGCTTTATCGTACCCCTGGGCCTGGCCTACCTGCTGGCCCTGAGCTACGCCTGTTCGTTCTCCGAGCTGGCGCTGATGATTCCCCGCGCCGGCAGCCTGAGCACCTACACCGAAGTCGCCATCGGCCAATTCCCGGCGATCCTCGCGACCTTTTCCGGCTACATAGTGGTGGCGATGTTCGCCCTGTCGGCCGAGCTGTTGCTGATGGAGTTCATCATCGACAAGGTCTACCCGCATTCCATGCCGCCGTTGAGCGTGGCCCTGGGGGTGCTGGCGCTGTTCACCGTGTTCAACCTGTTCAACATCGACATCTTCGCCCGCCTGCAGACGCTGCTGGCGGTGGTGATGACCCTGGTGTTGCTGGTGATGGGCCTGAGCGCGATGAGCAGCGACATAGTCGCGCCCAACCCCTCGCTGTTCGACCGCGCCGGCTGGAACCCCCTGGGCCTGGGGGTGATCGCCCTGACGGCGATGGCGGTGTGGGGCTTCGTCGGCGCCGAGTTCGTCTGTCCGCTGGTGGAGGAAACCCGGCGCCCGGAGCGCAATATCCCCGGTTCGATGATGCTCGGCCTGACCGTGATCTTCGCCATCATCAGCCTCTACGCCCTCGGCGCCTTACTCACCGTGCCCCAGGCCGAGCTGACCAGCAACGGCCTGCCGCATTACCTGTTCGCCACCACGGTGTTCGGCGAGTCCGGCAAGGTGTTCCTGGTCACCGCCGCGATCACCGCCACCTGCAGCACCCTCAACAGTTCGCTGGCGGCTATCCCGCGCATGCTGTTCGGCATGGCCCGCAACGGCCAGGCCTTCGGCATCTTCAAGCGCCAGGGCCGGCGTACCGGTGCGCCCTGGGTGGCGGTGCTGTTCATCGCCGCGGTCACCGGGTTGCCGCTGCTGCTGATGCACGACCATGCTGACGCGATCAACCAGCTGCTGCTCTCGGCCGCCCTGGCCTGGCTGCTGGCCTACATCGTCACCCACATCAACGTCATCGCCTTGCGCCGGCGCTACCCGCAGGTGGCGCGGCCGTTCCGCACGCCGTTCTACCCGCTGCCGCAGCTGTTCGGTATCGCCGGCATGCTGTTTGCGATATGGAACGTCTCGCCCAGCCCGGAGATGACCCTTTCGATCTTTGCCTACGCAGGCCTGGTGCTGCTGATCGTCTCGATCATCGCAGTGCTGTGGATCAAGGGCGTGATGGGCAAGCCGCTGTTCAAGCCGGAGCCGCTGTCCAGCGTGCTCGGCAATCCCGATAAAAAACCCCAAGGAGATTCGCAATGACCGCTCAAGCCAAACCTGTCCGTAGCACCGGCGACTATCAGGCCGCGGATGCTGCGCACCATATTCATGCGTTCCTCGACCAGAAGGCGCTGAACGCCGAAGGCCCGCGGGTGATCGTGCGCGGCGAAGGCCTGGCCTTGTGGGACAACGACGGCAAACGCTACCTGGACGGCATGTCGGGCCTGTGGTGCACCAACCTCGGCTACGGCCGCAAGGACCTGGCCGCCGCGGCCAGCCAGCAGCTGGAGCAACTGCCGTATTACAACCTGTTTTTCCACACCACCCACCCGGCGGTGGTCGAGCTGTCGGAGCTGCTGTTCAGCCTGTTGCCCAGGCACTACAGCCACGCGATCTACACCAACTCCGGCTCCGAGGCCAACGAGGTGCTGATCCGCACGGTACGGCGCTACTGGCAGATCCTCGGCCAGCCGCAGAAGAAGATCATGATCGGCCGCTGGAACGGTTACCACGGCTCGACCCTCGGCGCCACGGCCCTGGGCGGCATGAAGTTCATGCACGAGATGGGCGGGGTGATCCCGGATGTGGCGCACATCGACGAACCCTACTGGTTTGCCCACGCAGGCGACCTGACCCCGGCCGAGTTCGGCCTGCGCGCGGCACGGCAGCTGGAAGAAAAGATCCTCGAACTGGGGGCCGAGAACGTCGCCGCCTTCGTGGCCGAACCCTTCCAGGGCGCTGGCGGCATGATTTTCCCGCCGGACAGCTACTGGCCCGAGATCCAGCGCATCTGCCGCCGGTACGACGTGCTGCTGTGCGCCGACGAAGTGATCGGCGGCTTCGGCCGCACCGGCGAGTGGTTCGCCCACCAGCATTTCGGTTTCGAGCCCGACACCCTGTCGATCGCCAAGGGCCTGACCAGCGGCTACATCCCCATGGGCGGGCTGATCCTGTCCCGGCGCATGGCCGAAGTGCTGGTGGAGCGAGGCGGGGTGTTCGCCCACGGCCTGACCTATTCCGGACACCCGGTGGCGGCGGCGGTGGCCATCGCCAACCTCAAGGCCCTGCGCGACGAAGGCGTCGTCAGCCAGGTCAAGCAAGACACCGGACCTTACCTGCAACGCTGCCTGCGCGAGGTGTTCGAGCCGCATCCGTTGATTGGCGAAGTGCAGGGCGCCGGACTGGTCGCGGCCTTGCAGTTCGCCGAAGACAAGGCCAGCCGCAAGCGTTTCGCCAACGAGAACGACATGGCCTGGCGTTGCCGCACCATCGGCTTCGAAGAGGGCCTGATCATCCGCTCGACCCTGGGCCGGATGATCATGGCCCCGGCCCTGGTGGCCAGCCACGCCGACATCGATGAACTGGTCGACAAGACCCGTATCGCCGTAGACCGCACCGCCCGCGAATTCGGTCGCCTGTAAGCCCATAAGCGGCCGGCGCGTGCGGGCGCGCCGGCCCATCAGAGGAACCGCTTCATGTCCAGATCCTTGCGTTGCTGTGTTCCCTTTGCCCTGGCCCTGTTGTGCACCGGCGTTTCGGCCGCGCCCCAGAGCCTCACTGTCATCTCCTTTGGCGGTGCCACCAAGCAGGCCCAGGACAAGGCCTACTTCCAACCTTTCAACGCCAGCGGCGCAGGACGCGTGGTCGCCGGCGAATACAACGGGGAGTTGTCGAAAATCAAGGCCATGGTCGATGTCGGCCATACCAGTTGGGACGTGGTCGAAGTCGAAAGCCCGGAGCTGTTGCGCGGTTGCGACGAAGGCCTGTTCGAGCGCCTCGATCCGGCGCGTTTCGGCGACCCGGCGCAGTTCGTCCCGGGGACCCTGAGCGAGTGCGGGGTGGCCACCTATGTCTGGTCGATGGTCATGGCCTACGACCAGGACAAGCTGGCCAAGGCGCCGACCTCTTGGGCGGATTTCTGGAATGTCGCCGACTTTCCCGGCAAGCGCGGTTTGCGCAAGGGCGCCAAGTACACCCTGGAAATCGCCTTGCTCGCCGATGGGGTCAAGCCGGACCAGCTGTATAAGGTGCTGGGCACCCCCGAGGGCGTGACCCGGGCGTTCGCCAAGCTCGACCAGATCAAGGGCCATATCCAGTGGTGGGAGGCGGGGGCGCAGCCGCCGCAATGGCTGATCGCCGGGGATGTGGTGATGAGCGCGGCGTACAACGGCAGGATCGCCTCGGCGCAGAAGGAAGGCATGAAGCTGAGCATCGTCTGGCCGCAGAGCCTGTACGACCCGGAGTACTGGGCGGTGGTCAAGGGCACGCCGAACAAGGCTCTGGCCGAGGACTTCATCGCCTTCGCCAGCCAGCCGCAGACGCAGAAAGTGTTTTCCGAGGCGATCCCCTACGGGCCAGTGCATCGCGAGGCGCTGTCGCTGTTGCCGCCAGCGGTGCAACAGCAGTTGCCCACCGCCCAGGCCAACCTGGCCGGGGCGCGGGCCGTGGATGCGGCCTTCTGGGTGGATCACGGCGAGGAGCTGGAGCAGCGTTTCAACGCCTGGGCGGCGCGCTAAAGCGCTGCCATCGCCAAGGCGCGTGGGAGTGGCCGGAGCCACTCCCATCGGTGCACGGCCTCAGGCCAGCCAGGCCTTGAACTGTTCCTTGCAGTAATCGACGAACAACTGCGCGGGCTTGGTCAGCTGCGCCCGCTTCAGCCAGCCGGCCACCAGCGCCGAGCCGGTGACGTCCTCGGCGATGTTCACGCACACCAGCTCCTGGCCGTCGTAGGTGCGGTTGCCATGGGGCTTGGTCACCAGCAAGGCAAAGCCAAACCCCTGGCCGACCATGCCGCGCACCATCTCGATCGACGGCGAGCCGAAGACGATATTCGGCGTCAGCTGCAGCTCCTCGAAGATGCTCACGAAGTAGGTACGGCTGGGCTGTACGTCCAGCAGGATCATCGGCTCCAGGGCCAGGTCGCGCAGGGATACCTGGGCCTGCCCGGCAAAGCGGTGCCCGGCTGGCAGCAGGGCGTAGGGCCGCTGCGGCGCCATCAGCGCTTCGGTCTCGATGGTGCTGTCCAGTTCATGCTCGTAGAAGATCGCCAGGTCGAAACGCCCGCCGGTCAGGCCCTGCACCAGTTCCTGCTGCTCGCCGTCCTGCAGGCGGATCTCCACCCCCGGGAAGCGTTGGCGAAAACCGGCGATCAGCCGTGGCAGGTAGAGCGGGGCGACGGTCTCGAAGCATCCGATATCGATCTGCCCGCACACCACATCGTTGTCGGCCAGGGCGTTCTGCTCGAACTCATGGGCCATGCGCAGCAGTTCCTGGGCCTTGCGGTAGAAACGCGCGCCACCGGGGGTCAGGGACACCCCCTGGGCGTGATGACGGATCAGCAACTGCACGCCGAAACTGTCTTCCAGGCCCTTGACCGCCGTGGAAATCGACGGCTGGGCGATATACAGCTTGCGCGACGCCTCGGCGACGCTGCCGCACTCGACGGTGGTGACGAAATACTTCAACTGACGCAAGGAATAGGACGCCACAGTGCACCTCTGGGCTGATTGTTTGGCTCCACGATACCCGCTCCGCCGGCCGGCGCTGCAGCGGATTTTGTTCGGCAGTGGGGATATTTTCGCTGGGCAGGCGTTCAACGGATGAAGATGATCTTCGACACCAGCTCCGCGCTGTTCTTGGCCTGAAGCTTCTTCATCAACCGGGCGCGGTGGACTTCCACGGTGCGATGGGAAATGCCCAACTGGCGCGCCACTTCCTTGCAGGTCAGGCCATTGACGATATGCAGCGAGATCTCCCGTTCGCGCGGGGTCAACTGAATCGTTGGCGCCGGCTGGCGGTCCAGGCGCTCGAAATGCCAGACCATCAGCTTGAACGGATCCTCGGCCGTCAGGGAAAAACCGTGGGCCCGGGCCCAGAACACCTCGCCGTTGCGATGTTGCATGAAGCGTTCGTCCGAGTAGAAGGCACCGGGCCCGTTGCGCAGCCAGTGCTCGCTGCGTTCGCCGATGCTCTGGTAGTCGGCTTGGGAGGGGTACAACAGCAGGGTCAGGTGGCCCTGTAACTGTTCGCGCTCGTAGCCGAACAGGCGAACGAAGGCCTGGTTGCAGTCGAGCATCCGGCGATGCCCGGTGATCATCTGCGGGGCGGGGGAAACCTGGAAAGCCAGGCGCTCGAGGTCCTGGAATCGCTGGGCGTCTACGGTCATCGGGCATCCTGCCTCGGGTTTATTGGCGTGCAGCTTGAGGGTGGGTACTACTTACTGGCGTACGTAGTTGCCCCAACTAGCGTGTGATTCGGGTGCTGAATCATTGTATGGAATACCCGCTTCAAGGACAGAAGAAAATCACCATGACTCACGATTCCGTATCCATCGTCGCTGCCGCCCATAGTCCTTTCGGTCGTCTGGACGGTCTGAACCTCGAGGACCTGATCGTCCAGGTTACCCGCGAGGCCCTGGCAGACGCTGAGATCGAGGCTGCCCAGATCGACGCGCTGTTTCTCGGACACTTCAACTCCGGCCTGGTAGCGGATGGTTTTCCCGCCTCGCTGATGCTCCAGGCCGACCCCCACCTGCGCTTCAAGCCCGCTACCCGCTGCGAGAACGCCTGCGCCTCCGGCTCGGCGGCGATCCAGGCCGGGATCAACGCGATCCGCAGCGGCGCCGCCGAACTGGTACTGGTGGTCGGTGCGGAGAAAATGACCGGCAACAGCACCGTCGAAGTCACCCGGGCCCTGTCCGGCGCCGGTTACCAGAACGCTCTCCAGGAGGCCGGCCTGAGCTTCGCCCAGCTTTTTGGCCAGGTGGCGCAGCAGTACGCCGACCGCTACCACAGCCCATTGGCCTCGATGGCCATGATCGCGGTGAAGAACCACGCCAATGCCATGGCCAACCCCCTGGCGCAGATGCACCGAGTGATGGATTTCGAACACTGCAACAACGTTTCCCAGGGCAACCCGCTGATCGCACCGCCACTGCGCCTGACCGACTGCTCGCTGATCAGCGACGGTGCGGCGGCGATCATCCTGGCCTCGCCCCGGCGCGCCCGTTCGATGCGACGCCAGGTGGCGATCCGCGCCATGACCCAGGTGAACGACTTCCTGCCCTTGTCGCGCCGCGACGTGCTGGCCTTCGAGGGGCCGAAACGGGCCATCCACGGAGCCCTGCGCCAGGCCGGCGTGACCCTCGGCGACCTGAGTTTCGCGGAGGTCCACGACTGCTTCACCATTGCCGAACTGCTGATCTACGAAGCCATGGGCCTGGCGCCCAGGGGCGAGGGGCACCGGGCCCTCGACGACGGCACCGTGCGCCAGGGCGGGCGCCTGCCGGTGAACCTGTCCGGCGGGCTCAAGGCCAAGGGGCATCCGGTGGGGGCCACCGGGGTCTCGATGCATGCCCTGGGCTTTGCCCAACTGATCGGCAAACCCATCGGCCTGGGGGTGCCCGGTGCCGAGTTCGGCTTGCTGTTCAACATGGGCGGCATGGCGGTGGCCAACTACGCCAGCGTCCTGCAAGCGATCAAGGCCTGAGGATGAATATCGCCCATTGGCTGCGCGATGCGGCCCAGCGCTGGCCCCGGCGGGCGGCTCTGTTCGAGGGATGCCGGCAGGTCGCCGACTACCAGGGGTTTGCCGCGCAGGCCCGGGCGCGCGCCCTGCAACTGCGCCACGGGTACGGCATCGTGCCTGGCGACCGGGTGGCGCTGCTGATGAAGAACAGCTGCGGTTATCTCGAACTGTTGTATGCCATCTGGTGGAGCGGGGCGGTGGCGGTTCCGATCAACAGCAAGCTGCATGCCACGGAAGCCGCCTGGATTGCCGGCAATGCCGGGGCCCGGCTGATCTACACCGATGAGGGCCACAGTTTCGACACCGTGGCCCTGCCGGCCGGCTGCCACGAACGGGTCGCGCCCGGGCTGGCCGTACAAGACCCGGTGCCGAGCGATGAACTGCTGGAGCCGCACCCGCGGGAGGACAGCGACCTGGCGTGGCTGTTCTACACCTCCGGTACCACCGGGCGCCCCAAGGGGGTGATGTTGTCCCATGGCAACCTGATCGCCATGTCCTTGTGCTACCCGCTGGACGTGGATCCGGTGGCCGGGGATGACGCAGTGGTCTATGCCGCGCCGATGTCTCACGGCGCCGGCCTCTACAATTTCATCCATGTGCGATGCGGCGCCCGGCACGTGGTGCCGGTGTCCCAGGGGTTCCAGGCGGCGGAGTTGTTCGAGCTGGCGCAGGGGTTGGGCCAGGTCAGCCTGTTTGCCGCGCCGACCATGGTCAAGCGCATGGTGGAGCAGGCCCGGCAGCAGGGCTATTGCGGCGAAGGGATCAAGACCATCGTCTACGGCGGGGGGCCGATGTACCTGGCGGACCTCGCCCAGGCCCTGGACACTTTCGGTCCGCGGCTGGTGCAGATCTACGGCCAGGGCGAATGCCCGATGACCATCAGCGCGCTCTCCCGGGAAGCCATTGCCGACCGCGGGCATGCCGAATGGCCGGCCATTGCCGCCTCGGTAGGGCGGGCCCACGCCTGCGTCGAGGTGCGGGTGGTGGATGCTGCCGGCCAATCCCTGGCCCCTGGCGAGCCTGGGGTGATCGCCGTGCGCGGGGCTACGGTGATGCAGGGCTACTGGGACAATCCGCAAGCCACCCAGGAGGTCCTGGTGGACGGCTGGCTGCTCACCGGCGACATCGGTTTCCTGAGCGAACGGGGCTACCTGACCCTGACCGATCGCTGCAAGGATGTGATCATCTCCGGCGGCAGCAACATCTACCCGCGGGAAGTCGAGGAAGTGCTGATGCAGCACCCCGAGGTGTTCGATGTCTGCGTGGTGGGGGAGGCCGACGTCCTTTGGGGCGAGTCAGTGGTGGCCTTCGTGGTGCCGCGCACGCCCGGCAGCCTCGATGCGCAAGCGCTCAACCACTGGTTCCTGGCGCGCATGGCCTCGTTCAAGAAACCGAAGAAGTACCTGTTTTGCGCCGAGCTGCCCAAGAACAGCTATGGCAAGATTCTCAAGACCCGACTGCGTCAGTGGTTGCAGGATCCCTCCGGGCCCTTGATCAACCTCTGAAACGCTGCATTTCATGGATCGCACTACGACAGGAGTCCCCACAATGGGCGTGTCACCTTCCAACTCCCAGCGCCAGCGGCGCCGGGCCTTCATCGGCGCCACTTCCGGCCACTTGATCGAGTGGTACGACTATGGCGTCTACGGTTTCCTGGCCCTGTACATCGGCAAGGCCTTCTTCGTCTCCGACGATCCCTCCAGCAGCCTTCTGGCGAGCTTCGCGGCCTTTGCCCTGAGCTTCTTCATCCGGCCCCTGGGCGGCCTGTTCTTCGGCCCCCTGGCCGACAAGATCGGCCGACGCAAGACCCTGATCACGGTGCTGGTGATGATGGCCGGCTCCACCTGCCTGCTGGGCCTGTTGCCGACCTACGCCAGCATCGGCATCGCCGCGCCGGTGATCCTGGTGCTGATCCGCTGTGTGCAGGGGTTCTCCGCCGGTGGCGAGATCGGCACCATTACCAGCTTCATTTCCGAATACGCCAGCCCCGGGCGCCGGGGGTTCGCCACCTGCTGGCTGATGGTCACCGCCGTGCTCGGCTTGCTCCTGGGGGGCGCCGTGGCCAATGGCATGACCTGGGCCCTTGGCGCCGAGCTGATGCAGGATTGGGGCTGGCGGATCCCGTTCCTGATCGCAGGTCCCCTGGGCTTCATCTCGCTGTATATCCGCCTGAAGCTGGAGGACAGCCCGGAGTTCCTGGCCCTGGTGCAGGCCGGGCAGACCGCCAAGGCGCCGCTGCGCGAGGTCTGGCAGTGGAAGCGCTCGATCGCCCTGGTGTTCTTCATCATTACCCTGCACAGCTCGATCTTCTATCTGGTGCTGACCTTCGCTTCGACCTACATGTCCAACACCCTCAGGTTCGACAGCGGCACCACCTTGCTCTATGTGTTCGTCGCCAGCCTCTCGGCGGCGGTGGTCATGCCCTTCGGCGGTGCCTTCACCGACCGTTATGGACGCAAGCCGTTCCTGATGGTGATCGGTACCCTGGCGACCCTGGCCATGTACTGGTTCTTCAAGGCCGCGCCCAACGCCACCCCGGCCACCTTGTTCTGGCCGCTGATGGCCGTGGCGATCCTGTTCGGGCTCTATGCGTCCTCGACCTATGCCCTGATGAGCGAGTTGCTGCCGACCCGCATCCGCTCCACCGGCATCGCCGTGGCTTACAACATCCCGGTGGCGGTGTTCGGCGGCAGCGCGCCGCTGATTTCCACCTGGCTGATCAAAGTCACGGGCGACATCACTGCGCCCTGGTACTTCTACGTGGCGACTGGGGTCGCGTCGCTGCTGGCCCTGGTCGTGCTGCGCAGGGAGGACTTCGTCGCCTGTACCCACGACGTCCGGCACCCGCGCAGCGGGGCTGCGCCACTGCTGGTCAATCCGCAACCTTGAGCCCACCGGCCGGCGCCGGCCCTGGTGGGTTGGCGCCATTCGGTCGCCCGGTGTCATTGGCAGGTATGGGGTGGTTTGTGCATTGCCCATGACACTGACAAGCACCGCTTGGGCGTGTAGGACTTTTGCCTCAGGGTAGGTAGGATAATTCTAGTGATACTGGTTATTTATCCAGTATTCTCGGGCGATTCCTCTGCCAGCGTGATGCAGAACGAAAAATGGGCGCGTGGACAAAAAATCCAGCTCGGTTAGTTTGCAGACCTCTCCTTTGGAAAGGGAGAGTTTCTTAAATTAATGGAGCAATAAACATGAACAAACCACAAACCCAAGCACCGCTTCGCCATGGTCGCGTCACCTCCCCAGCCTCCCGCGGCGCAGTCGCGATCGACCTGGGCCTGTTGGGCGGCTGGCAGGTCAATGAAATGGAAGGCGGCAAGAACTTCCCGGCCCTGGCGGCAGGTCCGTTCCCCGCACCGTTCGAGTCGGACAACCCAAGCGTCGTGCCACCGGCCGATGGCTTCATCCTCAGCGGTGGCAAGGCCGATGCCCGGGACTGCGTCAACTTCACCGATGAGGAAATGAGCAAGAAGCTCAACCGCGCCTTCACCTGGCCGATGCTCAACGTCGACCCAGGCCAGATCTTCAAGGTGACCTGGCAGTACACCGCACCGCATACCACCCGTGGCTATCGCTGGCTGATCACCAAGGACGGCTGGGATCCGAAACAGCGCATCACCCGTGCGCAACTGGAGGCTCAACCTTTCGCCGAGGACTTCTATCCGCAGGTGCCTTACTACAGCCATGCCGGCGAATTGAAGGCCAAGGTCGATCACGAAGTGAAGCTTCCGGCCAACAAAAAGGGCCGTCACGTGATTGTCCTGATGTGGATCGTGGCCAATACCGGCAACGCCTTCTATCAAGCCTTCGACGTCGACTTCAAGTAAGTCTGCGGATCGTCCAAACGTTCTGAAGGATTAGAACATGTTAAAGATTGACTTTACCCAACTGAAAGCCGCGAAGGATGACGCCGCGGCGCGGATGCCGAGCCTGGATGGCAAGCAGATTCTCATGGGCTACTGGCACAACTGGCCGGCCGGCCCTGCGGACGGCTACCAGCGCGGGCAGTTTGCCAATATGAGCCTGGAGGATGTGCCCCGGGACTACAACGTGGTGGTCGTGGCGTTCATGAAAGGCAGCGGTATTCCGACGTTCAAGCCGTACAACCTGTCCGATGCCGAGTTTCGTCGCCAGGTGGGCGTGCTGAACAGCCAGGGCAGGGCGGTGCTGATGTCCCTGGGAGGCGCTGACGCTCATATCGCGTTGAACCCGGGCCACGAACAGCCGCTGGCCAATGAAATCATCCGCCTGGTGGAAACCTACGGCTTTGACGGGCTGGACATCGATCTCGAACAGAGCGCGATTGATGCCGCCAGCAACAAGACGGTCCTGCCTGCCGCGCTGAAGCTGGTCAAGGATCACTATGCTGCCGAGGGCAAGCATTTCATCATCAGCATGGCACCGGAGTTCCCCTATCTGACCGCTGCCGGTCGATATGTCGGCTACCTCAAGGCCCTGGAAGGCTACTACGACTTCATCGCGCCGCAGTTCTACAATCAGGGCGGCGACGGCCTCTGGGTTCAGGAGGCCAACAATGGCAGGGGGGCATGGATCGCGCAGAACAACGATGCCATGAAAGAGGACTTCCTCTATTACCTGACCGAAAGCCTGGTCAGTGGTACTCGCGGCTTCACCAAGATCCCGGCTGACAAATTCGTCATTGGCCTGCCCGCCAACGTCGATGCCGCTGCCACCGGGTACGTGGTCAACCCGACGGCCGTTTCCAATGCGTTCAAACGCCTCCATGCCAAAGGGGTGTCGATCAAGGGCCTGATGACCTGGTCGGTCAACTGGGACAACGGGTTCAACAAGGACCACGTGGCCTACAACCAGGAGTTCAGCCGGCGCTACGGGCCGTTGATCAACGGTGGCAAGCCGTCCCCCTCGACGCAGGACGAGTCCCTGCCGCAGGCCGCCCACTAGCACTCGATCGATGAGACATCCGGCAGACGTGCCGGCTGCTCGACAGTCAAGCCCATTGACTTGATCGCTAAGGGCAAGCAATGAAAATCCGATGCCGCAAGGCATCGGATTTTTTTTGCCGATGAGGCCTGCAGAGGCTAGCCGGATCCCCGAAGCGCAGGTGGAGATGAAGCAGTGCAGACACCGATATCCAGCCAGCACTCCTTCACCGTCGCGTCAACCCAGGCCTACCGGACCCACGAGCGGGACTGGAACGACGAGTTGCCATGCAGCCCCTTGAAAATCGTCTCCAGACGCTGCCCCGGCCCGCCTGGGGCTCAAGCCTGCAAGGCTGCCTGCATGCCGGCCAGCTTGATGCAGGTTTCCTCGTATTCGCTGGCCGGGTCGGAGCACTGCACGATGCCGCAGCCGGCGAACAGGCTGGCTTGCCGACCGTTGAGCAAGGCCGAGCGCAGGCCGACGATGAATTCGCCGTTGCCCCGCGCATCCAGCCAGCCCAGCGGCGCGGCGTACCAGCCGCGGTCGAACCCTTCGAACTGGCGGATATGCTCCATGGCCTGGCGTCGCTCGTGGCCGCCGACCGCGGGGGTCGGATGCAGGGTCGCCACCACCTGCAACAGGCTGGCGTTCGGGCGCAGCTGGCCGTCGATCACCGTGCTCAGGTGTTGCACCCGGCTCAGGCGCTGGATCGAGGGCGACTCCGGTACCCGCAGCCGGTCCACCCAGGGTGCCAGGTCGCTCTGGATGATCTGCACCACCACCGCGTGTTCGTGGCGGTTTTTCTTGCAGTCCAGCAGCGCCCGCGCCAGTTCGGCATCGCGCTGCGGGTCCGGATCGCGGCGGCTGGTGCCGGCCAGCGCCAGGGTTTGCAGGCGCCCGTCGTGGAGCTTCGCCAGGCGTTCCGGCGAGGCGCCGATGAAGCACGCCTGTTGGCGGCGGAAGGCGAACAGGTAGGCCGCGGGATCGTTGCTGGCCAGGCGCGCCAGGGTGCGGCCGGGGCTGACGGCATGGGAAAACTCGCTGTGCACCTCGCGCGCCAGCACGACCTTTTTCAGCGCGGTGTCATGCAGCACGTCCAGCGCATGGGCGACCTTGCTTTCCCAGGCGGCGCGAGGCAGGCAGCGGTCGCCGGTATGGCGCGGCGCGACCGTCGAGGCCGCCGGCGACAGGTAGTGATCCATCAGCCCGTACCATTCGTTCAGCACGTGCTCGCAGCGGCTGGCGGCATCGTCGGTCGCGCCGATCCGCTGCTGGCACACCAGCCAGCACTGCTCGCCGTCGCGCACCAGGAGCAAGGTCATCAGCAGCATCGAACCGTCGCCAAAGCCCTGCCAGGCCTCGCTGGCCGCGACCTGATGATCGAAGCGGAAGCCGCCGCAGATCGCCGGCGGCTGCGGGCCATGGATCACCGCGCTCTGCAGCCAGTGCTGCCATTGCCGGTCCACTGTGGCGAAACGTTGCTCGCCGGTGCCGTTCAGTTGCGCCGCCACGCCCCAGCCGAACAGGCTCCGGCCGCCATCGGCAGCGCGCCAGAACAGGCTTTCGGCGTGGGGCCGGTCGGCCTTGCAAAACAGCTCCAGCAGGTCCAGTTCGCCGATCTCCAGGGCATAGCTGGCCAACACTGGCGCGCCTTGCCCGGCGGCACGCTGGCGAGCCTGTTCGAACACGCGGGTCAGCTCCCCGGCGTGTTCCGCCAGTTGGGTAAAGGCGCTCATGCCGGGGTTCTCGTGGCGCGCCAGTGCCGGACCTGCTGGGCGATGTACCAATGGATGATCTGGGCGAACAGGGTTTCGACGAAGTGCGCTTCCAGCCCGGCTTCCTCGGCCCACTGGCGCCGTTGCGGGAGCATCTGCGCCACCCGCTCGGGCGCGGCGATGCTGCTTTCGGTCGGTTTGAAACGGGCGGCGGCTTTGACGTAAGCCATACGTTGGCGCATGAGCTCGATGATCTGGTGGTCCAGTGAGTCGATGGCGATCCGGATGTCCGGTAGGCCCTCGCAAGCGTCAGGGGTTTTCATGAACAGGTTTCCTCAGGGGATGGGAGTGGGCGGGGCCGAACAGCGTGGCCGCCAGGGCATCGAGCAGCGCCTGGCGCTGCTCGATCAGGTAGAAGTGTTCGCCGTCCCAGCGCCGCAGGTGCAGTGGCTGGTGGCTGGCGGCTTGCCAGGCCAGGGCTTCCTCGAGATCGACCTCGGGGTCTTGCTCGGGGTAGAACACTTCGATTCGGCTGCCCAGCGGCAGCGGTTGCGCACGGCCGTAGGTCTCGACGATGCGGTAGTCGCTGCGCAGGCTGGGCAGGAACAGCTCCCGCAGGGCCGGGTCTTCCAGCAGGGGATTGGGGCGGCTGGCCAGGCGGCGCACATCGTCCAGCAAGGCTTCGTCCGGCCCGCTGTGCAGGTGCCCGCCGCGCTGGCACTGCGGGGCCGGGTGGGCGGAAACGAACAGGTGGTCGACGGCGATCGCCTGTCGCTCCAGGCGCATGGCCACCTCGTAGGCCACCACGGCGCCGAGGCTGTGGCCGAACAGGGCCAGGGGCCGGTCGGCGTAACCCAGCAGCGCCTGGCTCGCGGCCTCGGCGAGGCTGTGCATGTCCGTCAGGCAGGGTTCGCTGAAGCGGTCCTCGCGCCCCGGGTACTGGATGGCCAGCAGGTCGACGTCGGCAGGCAGGGCGCCGACCCAGTCGCGGAAAAAGCTCGCGCTGCCGCCGGCATGGGCGAAGCACACCAGGCGCCAGCGCGGCATCGGCGACAGGCGATAGGGCCGCACCCAGCGCTCGCCCTGGGCCAACAGGTCCGGCCTCACGAGGCGGCGCTCCCGCGGTTGGCGTCGAGCCAGGCCACGCGCAGCTGTTCGCGCAAATCCTTGCGGCTCACCTTGCCGACCCCGGTCTGCGGGAATTGCGCCACGAACTCGATGCGGTCCGGCACCTTGAACGCGGCCAGGCCCTGGCTGCGCAGGTGCTGCCTGAGGCCGAACGCCGACGGCGCCGGATCGCGGGCGACGATAAAGGCGCAGGTGGATTCGCCCAGCACCGCATCCGGCATCGCCACCAGCGCCGCGTCGTGCACCTGCGGATGCTCGATCAGCAGGTTTTCCACTTCCTCGGCGGCGACCTTCTCGCCGCCGCGGTTGATCTGGTCCTTGTCCCGGCCCTCGACCACCAGGTAACCCTCGGCGGTGCGCCGCACCCGGTCGCCGCTGCAATAGAACCCGTCGGCGGTGAATGCCTTGGCGTTGTGTTCGGGCAGGCGGTAGTAGCCGCGAATGGTGTAGGGCCCGCGCACTTGCAGTTCGCCGACTTCGCCGTCGGGCACCGGCTGTCCTTGCTCGTCGACGATGCGCACTTCGTCGTCGGCGCACAACGGGCGGCCCTGGGTGTGCAGGATCAGCTCCTCGCGGTCGTCCAGGCGCGTGTAGCAGAGCAACCCTTCGGCCATGCCCAGCACTTGCTGCAAGGCGCAGCCGAGCACCGGCGTGACCCTTGCCGCGGCGCTGCTCAAGAGTTTCGCCCCGCCGACCTGCAGCAGGCGCAGGCTCGACAGGTCGGCCTGGCGCTGGGCCTGGGCGTCGAGCCAGAGCATGGCCAGCGGCGGCACCAGGGCGGTGACGGTGACCCGCTCGGCGCCGATCAGGGCGAAGCAGGTGTCCGGGTCGGAGCGCCGGGTACACACCACCCGGCCGCCGGCCAGCAGGGTACCGATCACGCCGGGGCAGCACAGGGTGAAGTTGTGGGCCATGGGCAGGGCGGCGAGATACACGGTACTGGCGTCCAGGCCGCAGACCTCGCTGCTGGCGCGCACGTTGTAGAGGTATTCGGCGTGCCGGCGCGGAATCAGCTTGGGGGTGCCGGTGGTGCCGCCCGACAGCTGGAAACAGACCACCGCCTCGGCGCAGCCGGCATCCTCTGCGAGCGGCTCGCCGCCGTACAGCTCGCCGAGGGCGGTGAATTCCTGGCTGTCGCCATCGATCACGACCTGGCGCAGGTGCGGATTGGCCGCGGCCAGCTGGCGCGCCATCTGGCGGCAGTCGAACCCTTCCAGCAGGTCGCAGCCGATGTAGGTCGAGGCCTGGGCGAAGCTGCAAAAGCCGCCGATCTCCAGCTGACGGTGGGCGGGCAGGGCGAGAATCGGCCGGGCGCCCAGGCGGAACAGGGCAAAGCACACTTCGATGAAACGGCTGCCGTTGGGCAGGTGCACCACCACGTTGTCGCCGGCTTGTACCCCCAGCCGGCGCAAGCCGCCGGCCAGGCGCCGGCAGCGGTCCACCAGCTCGCGGTAGTTCAGGTGCAAGGGGCCGTCGCTGATCGCGATCGCCGAGGGGTTGCGGGCGGCCGCCGCCTCCAGCGCCTGGGTGAAGGTCTGGTCCTGCCAGTAGCCGGCCTCGCGGTAGCGCTGGGCAAACGCGGCCGGCCAGTCGGGCGCGTCGCCCACGGAGTCGGGAATACGGGAGGAGGGGAGCAATGACATGGAATCTCCTATTTGTAGAAATAAATGGCTACAAATGGCTAAATGAGATCTATTATCATTGTCCTTTGTCGACGGCTTCTCAACGCGAAGGCTTTCGGTACCGCGACTTTTTCATTAGATGAAATACGCAGTGGCTTCAAACAGGGAGGTTTAGGGTTTAAAAGCCTCCCTTATATTCAGGTCACCCCCGCGTAATGGCCTCAGGATCAAGGGAAAACCCATGACTATTACGATCATCGCCCCGAATCAACAGGAAACCCAGGCCGAACCCAAGGGCAACCAACCCGGAACGGTCTATCTGGAACCGCACATGACGCTGGTGACCGGCACCCTCTGGTCCGAGACCGAGGACTGGGTCGAAGACCCGCTGGAGCGCGGTCTCAAGCTGATCCTGGTGCAAAGCGGCGAGCTGTCTTGCCGGATCCCCGGGCACGCCGAGCAATCGATCAAGGGCCCGAGCCTGTGCACCATCGTCAACGACGGCGAGTTCACCTCGTCGCAGATCTACGGCACCTCGACGCCGCTGCGCTACACCATCGTGCAACTGGACCTGGAGTCCCTGGACCGGCACCTGGGCATGGCGCCGCGCAAGCTGTTGGCCGGCGGCGGTGGCGACCCCTACATGATGGTGCGTCCGGCGCCGCGGGCGATGCAGGCCCTGGCGACGCAGATCGCCACTTGCCCGATGCAGGGCCCGAGCCGCTCGCTGTACCTGGGCGGCAAGGCGCTGGAACTGACGGCCCTGAGCGCGCAGTTCCTGCTGGGCGAGCGCGGGCAGCCGGAACAGAAGCTGCGCATCACCGCTTCGGACGTCGAGCGGGTGCACGCGGCGCGGGACCGCCTGGTGCGCTCGCTGCTCGAACCGCCGAGCCTCAATGCCCTGGCCAGCCATGTCGGCATGAGCCCGCGCAAGCTCACCGCGGGGTTTCGCAAGGTGTTCGGCACCAGCGTGTTCGGCTACCTGCACGAACATCGCCTCAGCGAAGCGCACCGTATGCTCAGCGACGAAGAGAGCAATGTCTCCACCGTGGCCTACGGCGTGGGCTATAGCCCGGCACATTTCTCCATCGCCTTTCGCAAACGCTACGGCGTATCGCCCAGCGAGATCCGCTGACGGACCCCGGCCTGCGGGCCGTTGTCCCTGAATCGAATGAAAAGGCCCGTGGATCTAAAGCCCCGGGCGCTTCCTGAAAATCTGCTTGCGATAAAGTCTCATTTGATAATGGCTTCCATTCTGGTGAGCCGCAGACTTTATCTCGACTGGCCACAGGAAGCTTTTCATGAGCGAGCTGACAACAGCAGACACGACCTCGACCAACCCGCTGCGTAGCTGGTTGATCGAACACCTGGCCCAGTTGCTGGGAGCGACCGCGGACGAGATCGACAGCCTGGGCGACGAGGAAAACCTCCTCGGCTGCGGGCTGGACTCGATCCGCCTGATGTACTTGCAAGAGCGCCTGCGCAGCCACGGGCTACGGATCGATTTTGCCCAACTGAGCGCCGAGCCATGGATCGGCGCCTGGCTGGCGCTGCTGCGCGGCCAGGCCCCGAGCCAGGCGCCGCTGGCGCCTGTGGCACCCGCGGCGGCGCCCGACGAGAGCTTCGAGCTCAGCGCGGTGCAGCAGGCCTACTGGCTGGGGCGCGGACCGGCCGAAGTGCTGGGCAACATCAGTTGCCACGCCTGGCTTGAGTTCGCCTGCCAGGGCATCGACCCCCAGCGTCTGGCCGCGGCCGTGAGCCTGGTGCAGGCCCGGCATCCGATGCTGCGGGCCAGTTTCAACGACGGGCGCCAACGCATCCTGGCGACGCCGCCACAGCCGGCGTTCGACCATCAGGACTGGCGCCGGCTGTCGCTGCCCGCCGCGCAACAGGCCTGGGACGAGCTGCGCCATTGGCGTTCGCACCAGTGCCTGGCGGTCGAAGCCGGGCAGGTGATGCTGGTGGGCCTGGTGCAGTGGCCCGATGGCCGCGACCGGGTGTGGCTGAGCGTCGACCTGCTGGCGGCCGACGTGGAAAGCCTGCGCCTGTTGCTGGCGGAGCTGGGCCAGGCCTACCAGGCGCCGGCCGCCCTGTTGCCGGCGCCGTCCCTGCATTTTGCCGATTACCTGAACCGCCGCCGGCAGCGGCGCGCCGAAGCCTATGAGCGGGATCGCGAATACTGGTGCCAGCGCCTGGTGCAATTGCCCGACGGCCCGGCGCTGCCCCTGGCGCGCGCGCCTGAGTCGATCCGCGAGCCGCGCTTCAGTCGCCAGGCCTTCGTGCTCAGCCGCGCCGAGGCCGAGCGCCTGCAGTCCCAGGCCACCCGTCACGGGCTGACCCTGTCCTGCGTGTTCGCCACCGCCTTCAACGCGGTGCTGGCGCGCTGGAGCGAGCAGCCGGACTTCCTGCTCAACGTGCCCCTGTTCGACCGCCACGACGACCATCCCGACATCGATCGGGCGATCGCCGACTTCACCACCTTGCTCCTGGTGGAATGCCAGGACGCGCCGCAGCTGCCCTTCGCCGAAGCGGCGCGGCAGTTCCAGCGGGGCCTGCATGCAACCATCGACCGTTCGGCGTTTCCTGCCCTGGAGGTGCTGCGCGAAGGCCGGCGCCAGGGGCATCCGCGTTCGGCGCCGGTGGTGTTCTCCAGCAACCTGAACGAGGCGGGTTTCATTCCGGCGAGCTTCCGCGAGGTGTTCGGCGACCTGCACGACATGCTCTCGCAAACTCCGCAGGTGTGGCTCGACCACCAGCTGTACCGGGTCGACGACGGCCTGTTGCTGGCCTGGGACAGCATCGCCGAACTGTTCGCCGAGGGCGTGCTGGAGGCGATGTTCCAGGCCTATGTCGAATTGGTGCAGCGCCTGGCCGACAGCGACTGGGACCAGCCGCAGCCGGTGCTGCTGCCCCTGGCGCAACAGGCCCGGCGCGAGCGGCAGAACAGCGTGCCGGCCCTGGCCCCGGGGCGCGGTCTGTTGGAGGACTTTTTCCGCCAGAGCGCCCAGCGGCCGGACGCCCTGGCATTGATCTGCGGCGAGCAGCGCTGCACCTACGGCGAGCTGGCGGCGCGTGCGCTGCGGGTGGCCGGCGGCCTGCTGGAGGCCGGGATGCGCCCGGGCGAGGCGGTGGAAATCTGCCTGCCCCGCGGCCTGGGGCAGATCGTCGCGGTGTTCGGCGTGCTGGCGGCGGGCGGCTGCTACGTGCCGGTGGACACCGCGCAACCGCCGGCCCGCCGTGGCCTGATCGAAGCGGCGGCGGGGATCGCCCTGGTGATCGCCGAGCAACCGCCGACGCTCACCCCCGACAGCCCGCCGTTGCGCTGGCTGGACCCGGCGTGCCTGGAGCAGGCGACGCCCCTGGCCGCCCCGCGCCCGCAGGCGCCGCAGGCCAGCGCCTACGTGATCTACACCTCCGGCTCCACCGGGATTCCCAAGGGCGTCGAGGTCAGCCACGGCGCGGCGATCAACACCATCGATGCGCTGCAGGCCGAACTCGGCATCGACCGCGACGACTGCCTGTTGGCGGTGTCGGCGCTGGATTTCGACCTGTCGGTGTTCGACCTGTTCGGCGTGCTGGGGCAGGGCGCCCGCCTGGTGTTGCTGCAACCGGAGGAAACCCGCGACGCGGCGCGCTGGGCGCAGTTGATCGCCGAGCACCGGGTGAGCCTGTGGAACTCGGCGCCGGCGCTGCTGGAAATGGCCCTGGGCATTGCCGCGCAAGACTGTCGCTACCAGAGCCTGCGGGCGGTGCTGCTGTCGGGGGACTGGATCGCCCTGGACCTCGCCGCGCGCCTGCGCCGCCACGCCACGCCGCAATGCCGGGTGTACGGCCTGGGCGGCGCCACCGAGGCCGGGATCTGGTCGAACCTGCAGAGCATCGATGCAGTGCCCGGCCATTGGCCGTCGATCCCCTATGGCAAGCCCCTGGCGGGCCAGGCCTATCGGGTGGTGGACGGCAACGGGCGGGATGTGCCCGACCAGGTGGTGGGGCAACTGCTGATCGGCGGCGGCAGCCTGGCGCGGGGTTATCGCAACGACCCGCGCCTGACCGCGCAACGTTTTCGCAGCGACGACCGCGGGCGCTGGTACCACACCGGGGATCGCGGGCGCTTCTGGAGCGACGGCACCCTGGAGTTCCTCGGGCGCATCGACCAGCAGGTCAAGGTGCGCGGGCAACGCATCGAACTGGGGGAAATCGAGGCGGCGCTCAATGCCCATCCGCTGATCGACAGCGCCTGCGCCGCGGTCTTGCCCGGCAGCGTCGCCAGCCTCGGTGCGGTGCTGGTGACGAGCGCGCCACCGCTGGAGGTGGCGGCGGATGCCTTGCAGGGGCCGTCGGCGCTGGACGACACCCCGCAGGCGGAGGCCCGGGTCACCCTCGAGTTGCTGCAACGGCTGCTGCAAGGCCCGCCGCTGCCCGAACGGCCGCTGCTCGACACCTGGCGCCAGTGGCTGCAACGCCAACCCGCCGAGTCGCTGAGCCTGGGCGACGCGCTGGCGCAACTGGGCTGGCGCGAGGCGGACCTGCAGGCCATGGTCGGCTCGCTGCAGGGGCTGCTGCGCACTGAAGACGGCGCCGCGCAAGTGCTGTTCGATCCGCTGCTGGCGCCCCAGGCCATGGCCCTGAACCTGCCGGCCGGGCGCCAACTGCTGGAGGTGCTGAGCGGCGCGGTGCAGCAACAGTGCAACGCCCAGGCCGGGCCGCTGAAGGTGGCGGTGCTGGATGTGCGCGGCGGGCAGTTGCTCGATCAATGGCTGAACCACCTGGACCACTGCGACCTGCAGGTGACCCTGTTCGACACCAGCCCCGGCCTGCTGGCCGCCGCTACCGCCACCGCCGGCAAGCGCCCGCATGTCACCGGGCACCTGTTGCTGGACGGCTTGTTGCCCGCCGAGCACTGGGCCGGCTACGACCTGGTCATCAGCTTCGCCGCGTTGCACAGCTATGGGCAGCCCGGCGACGGCCTGAACCTGGCCCGGGCGCTGCTCAAGCCCCAGGGCCGGCTGTTGCTGGCCGACCTGTTGCGCGATTCGCCGCTGCGCCTGGTCGGCGCGGCGCTGCTGGACAGCCGCCCGCCGGCCTTGCCCGAGGCCGCGCAGATCGCGCGGCTGCTCGGCCAGGGTGGCTTTGCCGACCTGCACTGCCTGTGGCGCAACCCGGCGATGCTGCTGGTCGGCGCCAGGGCGGCGGGCGACACGCTGGCCAGCGACGAGCTGCAGCAATGGTTGCAGCAGCGCTTGCCCCAGGCGATGCGCCCCGAACACCTGTGGTGCCTGCCGCGCCTGGCGCTCAACGCCAACGGCAAGATCGACCGCGGCCGCTTGCAGGCCAGCCTGACGCAGGCCTTGCAACGTCGGCAGCCGGCGGACGGCGAGGCGGGCGAGTTGCCCATCGAGCTGCAGGCCCTGGCTGCGTGCTGGGAGGCCGTGCTCGGCCGCCCGGTGCGCAGTGCCCAAGGAACCTTTTTCAGCCTGGGGGGCGACAGCCTGCTGGCCACCCGGTTGCTGGCCAGTGTGCGCGAGCAAATGGGCGTCAGCCTGCGCATGAGCGATTTCTATCTGCAGCCGACCCTGGCCGGCATGGCCGCGCTGCTGGCGCGCAGCGTCACTCTCGAGGAGGGCGTGCTATGAACCTGGACGACCTGTTGCACATCTGCCGCGAACGCCAGATCGAACTCTGGACCAGCGAAGGCAAGCTGCATTTTCGTGCGCCGGAAGGCGCCCTCGACCCGGCCCTGGCGCAGCGCATCCGCGCCCAGCGCGAAGCGCTGATGGTCCATCTGTCGCCCCGCTCGGACTGGCGCTCGGACCCCGAACGGGCGCTGCAACCCTTCGCCCTGAGCGCGGTGCAGGGGGCCTATGTGCTGGGGCGCAACCCGGCGTTCGAGTACGGCGGCAACGCCTGCCACCTGTATGTCGAATACCCCTGGCCGGCAAACGTCGACGCCGAACAGCTGGAGCATGCCTGGAACGCCCTGGTGCGGCGCCACCCGATGTTGCGCGCGGTGGTGCAGGACAACAGCCGTCAATGCGTGCAGGGCCAGGTGCCGTGGCAGCGCTTGCCGCTGCACGACCTGCGCCAGGCCGCGCCGCAGGCCTTCGAGGCTCACCTGCAACAGGTGCGCGAGCGCCTGGACCATGCCTGTCATGCCCTCGACCAGTGGCCGATCCTGTTGCCCGAACTGAGCCTGGGCGCCGAGCAGGCGATCCTGCATTGCTCGGTGGATTTCACCCTGATCGATTACGCCAGCCTGCAACTGCTGCTGGTGGAGCTGACCCAGCGTTACCTGGAGCCGGTGCGGCACTGGCCGGTGCTGGAGGCGACCTTTCGCGACTACCTGCAACACGAACACAAGGCGCGGGAAAGCGTCGCCTGGCAGAACGACAAGGCCTGGTGGCTGGCGCGCCTGGACAGCCTGCCCGGGCGCCCGGACCTGCCCCTGAGCGACGACGCCGGCATCCGTTCCACCCGTTTCGTCCACCACCACGGCGTGCTCGGCGCGGCGCAATGGAACGCCCTCTGTTCCCTGGCCAGCGCCCAGGGCCTCAGCGCCGCCGGCGTGACCCTGGCGGCCTTCGCCGAGGTCATCGGGCGCTGGAGCCAGACGCCGGACTTCTGCCTGAACCTCACCGTGCTCAACCGGCCGGACCTGCACCCGCAACTGGGCCAGGTGCTGGGCGACTTCACCGCCCTGAGCCTGCTGGAGGTGCATGGCACCAGTGGCGCGAGCTTCGTGCAGCGGGCGCGGCGCATTGGCGCGCAGTTGTTCGACGACCTGGACCACAGCCGTTTCACCGGGGTCGATGTGCTGCGCGAACTGGCGCGGGTCCAGGGCCGCGGCGCCGACCTGATGCCGGTGGTCTTCACCAGCGGCATCGGCAGCGTCGAACGCCTGCTGGGGGAGGCGGGGCACCTGCTGCAGCCGCCGAGCTACATGATCAGCCAAACGCCCCAGGTCTGGATCGACTGCCAGGTCAGTGACCAGTACGGCGGCTTGCAGATCGGTTGGGACGTGCGCGCCGGGGTCCTCCCGGAGGGCATGGCTGCGCAGATGTTCGAGGCCTATGTCGATCTGCTGCTGCGCCTGTCCCGGGACGCGCAGCTGTGGCAGGTCCGGGGCGATATCGTCCTGCCGCGCCAGCAGGCGCCGCGCCTCTCGGGCGAGACGGCCCAGGACCGCAACATCGCCGGCGGCTTCGCCCGGCAGGCGCTGCGCACCCCGGACGCGCCGGTGATCAGCGACCGCGACGGTAACTACAGCTATCGCCAGGTCGCCCAGCAGGCCGAGGCCGTGCGTTCGGCGCTGGAGGCCCTGGAGGTGGCGCCGGGCGCGCGGGTGGCGGTGATGCTGCCCAAGAGCGCCTGGCAACTGATGGCGGTGCTGGGCATCACCCAGCTGGGCGCGGCCTATGTGCCGGTGGACATCCGCCAGCCGGCCCTGCGCCGCGAAGCCATCCTGCGGGACGCGGGGATGGCGGCGGTGATTACCCTGGAGGCCGAGACGCTGCCGGCGGCCCTTGAGTTGCCGCGCATCGCCATCGATCGCCTGCCGGCCGACCGCCAGTGGCCGCCGCGGGAACCGCGGGCGGTACGGGCCGGCGACCTGGCCTACATCATCTACACCTCCGGCTCCACGGGCACGCCCAAGGGCGTGATGCTCAGCCACGGCGCGGTGGTCAACACCCTGGACGACATCAACCAGCGCTACGGGGTCAACGCCGAAGACCGGGTGCTGGGGCTGGCGGAGCTGAGTTTCGACCTCTCGGTGTACGACTTCTTCGGGGCCACGGCGGTGGGCGCGCAGGTGGTGTTGCCGGACCCCGATCGAGGGGCCGACCCCTCCCATTGGGCGCAACTGATGCTCGAGCACGGCGTGACCTTGTGGAACTCGGTGCCGGCCCAGGGGCAGATGCTGATGGATTACCTGGAGACGGAGCCGGCGGCGATTCCCGGGCCCCGTTGCGTGATGTGGTCCGGGGACTGGATCCCCACCACCTTGCCGACCCGCTGGTGGCAGCGCTGGCCCGAGAGCCGGCTGTTCAGCCTGGGCGGCGCGACCGAGGCGGCGATCTGGTCGGTGGAACATCCGATCCGCCCGGCCGATACCGCCTTGCCGAGCATCCCCTACGGTCGGGCGCTCAAGGGCCAGACCCTGGAAGTCCTCGACAGCCTGGGCCGGCAATGCCCGCTGGGCGTGCGCGGCGAGATCCATATCGGCGGCCTCGGCCTGGCCCTGGGCTACGCCGAAGACCCGCAGCGCAGCGCCGAACGCTTTATCACCCATGCCAGCGGGCGACGCCTGTACCGCACCGGGGACCAGGGCCGCTACCTGGACGAGGACGGCCTGATCGAGTTCCTCGGGCGCCAGGACGATCAGGTGAAAATCCGTGGCCATCGCATCGAGCTGGCGGAAATCGACGCCGGCTGGCTGGCCCATCCGCAGATCGCGGCCAGCACCACGGTGCTGCTGGGGGAGCGTCACGAGCGCTCGCTGTGCAGCTTTGTCACCCTGCAGGCCGCGGCTGCGAACCCGCAACGCCTGGACACGGAGATGCAGCAGGTCCTGGCCCAGGCGCGCAATACCCTGGAACAGGCGGATTTCGGCCCGCGGGAGGCGATCCAGGCCGCCCTGGCGGCGCTGGACCGGGCGGCGGACGCCTCGCTGCTGCACTGGCTGGCGGGCAGCGGTTTGCTGGGGCGGGGGCAATGCGTGGAATTTGCCCCCCTGTGCCAGGCCCTGGCGCTTGAGCCCGGCCAGCAACGGCTGTTGCGGCATTGGCTGAGCCTGTTGACCGCCAGCGGCTACCTGCAAGCCGAAGGCGCAGGCTGGCGCTGCACCGTGGAGCCGGGCGAGTTCGACCAGGCGCAGGCCTGGGCCCGTTTCGCCGAGCTGGCGCCGCCCGGGTTGTGGCCTGCGGAACTGGTGGACTACCTGCGGGGCAGCGCCATGCGCCTGGCCGAGCAACTGGACGGCCGCCTGAGCCCGGCGAGCCTGATGTTCCCCGAGGGTTCGGCGCATATCGCCGACGCGATGTACAGCAAAGGCCTGCACGCCCAGGCGTTGCACCGGGCCATGGCCGAGGCGGTCAGCGCCATAGTCGCCCGCGAAGGCCAGCGCACCTGGCGCATTCTCGAGGTCGGCGCCGGCACCGGCGCAGCCAGTGCCGCGGTCATCCCGGCGCTGGCGCCACTGGTGGCGGCCGGGGTGCAGATCGACTACCTGTTCAGCGATGTGTCCAGCTACTTCCTCAATGCCGCGCGGGAACGCTTCGCCGAGTACCCCTGGGTGCGCTTCATGCACTTCGACATGAACAAGCCCGCCTGCGAGCAGGGCCTGCCAGCCGGTTCGCTGGACCTGCTGCTCAGTTCCGGGGCCCTGAACAACGCCCTGGACACCCCGGGCCTGCTGGCCGGCCTGCGCCAGCTGATGCAGGCGGATGCCTGGCTGGTGATCCAGGAACTGACCCGCGAACACCGGGAAATCAGCATCAGCCAAAGCCTGATGATGGAAACACCCCGCGACGTGCGCGCGGCCAACGGCCAGTTGTTCGTGCATACGCCGCAGTGGCTGGAGTGGCTCGACAGCGAGCCGGGGGATCGCGCCCAGTCCCTGGCGTCGTCCCGCAGCCCGCTGTCGCTGCTGGGCTACGACCTGTTGGTGGCGCGGGTCAAGACCGACCGGCCACGGCTGGCGGCCGAGACCCTGCTGGCGTTTATCGCCGAGCGCGTGCCGCGCTACATGGTGCCGGCCCAGGTCCGGGTGCTGGACCGCCTGCCGGTGACGGCCAACGGCAAGATCGACCGCCGCGCCCTGGCCGACCAGGCGCAGCAGCGCCAGCTGGAGCCGGTGCGCCAGGTCCGGGCCGAGGTGGCGGACGAGTTGGTCCGGCGCCTGATCGGCCACTGGGAACGGGTGCTCGATTGCAGCGGCCTGTCGGCGGAGCAGGACTTCTTCGCCGCCGGCGGCGACTCGCTGCTGATCGCACAATTGATCGCCGGCCTGCGGGAACAGGAACCCCTGGCCCGGGAGCAACCCTTCGACCGCCTGCTGCGCTGGGCCCTCAGCCAGCCGACCCCGGCCGGCCTGGCGCAGCGGCTGCGCAGCGAAGCGGGCGAGGAGCCAGGCAGCCAGCCGGGCGCCGCGGCGCAGGCCGCGCCAGCGACGTCGGCGCCGGCCCCAGCCCAAGGTATGGCTCGTGCGCCGCTGGCCGGGCGCCGGCGGGCGGATGCCCTGAGCGAACTGGCCGCCGGCGACGGCATCCCTCGGGTGCTGGTGCATGAAGGCCTGGGCACGCTGTTGCCGTATCGCGGGTTGATCGCCGAGCTGGCCGGCAGCGGTCCGCTGCTGGGGCTGGCGGTGCACGACAGCGAGGACTACCTGCGCCTCGCGCCGCAACACGTCAACGCGACCCTCGGCAAGCGCTATGCCCAGGCCCTGTGGGACAGCGGCCGGCGCCGCTTCGACCTGCTGGGCTACTGCTCCGGTGGGCTGGTGACCCTGGAACTGGCCAAGGCCCTGCTGCAACTGGGGGCCGAGGTGCGCCAGGTGGACATTGTCTCCAGCTACCGCATTCCGTACCGGGTGGACGATGAGTTGCTGATCCTCTACAGCTTCGCCACCACCCTCGGCCTGGACGGCGAGGCGCTGGGCCTGCCGTCCGCCGAACAACTGCAAGGGGCGCTGGGCCAAGCGTTGCAGGACTGCCCGCAGCACCTGGCCGCGGGCAGCCTGGAGGCGATCCTGCGGGACTTCGACGCAGCGTCGCTCAAGTCCCGGGTGCTAGCCGCCGCCCGCGGCATCGCCAACGAGCAGTTGTACCGGGTCTTCGCCCATTCCGTGCGGGCCAGCCACTACAGCGACAACGCGCCTTATGTCGGGGCCGTGCGGCTGTTCGTGCCCAGCGTCGGCAACCCGCTGATCGCCGATCACCAGGCCAGCCTGCGTGCCTGGTGGCAGGCGGCAACGCTGGCGCCGCTCACCGTGCAGACCCTGCGCGGCAATCACTTCGATTGCCTGAACGCCGGGCTCAGTCGTCATTTGCTGGAGGAACACCGTCCATGAACAACCCCGTCAAAACCCTGGTGGTGGGCTCGCGATTCGGCCAGTTCTATGCCGCGGGCGTCGCCGCCGCCGAACACCTTGAACTGGTGGGCGTGCTGGGGCAGGGCAGCCGCCGCTCGCAGGCCCTGGCCCGGCGCCTGGACGTGCCCTGTTTCGACGCCCTGGAGCAGGTGCCCGACGACACCCGCCTGGCCTGCGTGGCCGTGGGCGGCGCGGCGCGGGGCGAGCAAGGCCCGGCCCTGGCGCAAGCGCTGATGGCCCGCGGCCTGGACGTCTTGATCGAACACCCGCTGTTGCCCCAGGAGTGGCATGAGCTGTTGCGCACGGCGGCGCGCCTGCAGCGGCGTTGCCTGCTCAACAGCTTCTACCCGCAACTGCCGTGGGTGGCGCGCTTCATCGAGCTTGGCCGGCAACTGCATCGCCAGCAGGGGATCCGCCACATCGAGGCCAACTGCGCGGTGCAGGTGAGCTACGCGACCCTGGACCTGCTGGCGGCGTTGCTGGAGTCGGTGGGGCCCTGGTCGCTGGACCCGCCCGCGTCGGCGCTGTCGCCGTGGCGCGATATCAGCCTGGCCATGGCCGAGGTGCCGGTGTCGCTGCGGGTGGTCAACGAACTGGCGGCGGCCGACGACGGCCGCATGCAGTTCCTGCAGCGGATCAGCCTCGCCACCGACAGCGGCACCTTGCTGCTGGCCTCGCCCCACGGGCCGTTGCTGTGGATGCCTGCGGTGCGCGCGCCCCGGGAGGACGCCGACGGCTTGTTCGACCTGGGCGGTGAGGCCTTGCCTTGCGCCGAAGTGCTGATGGACGCCTGCCCGGAATGGGCGACTGTCTACGGCCAGGTCTGGCCCCAGGCCGCGGCCAGCGCCCTGCAACCCTTGATCGACGGCGTCGGGCTGGCGCGCCTGCAACAGCGCAGCCTGGACGTGGTCGGGCTGTGGCAGCAGGTGACGGCCGCCATCGGCTTCCCCGAGACGCCGCCCCGGGCGTTGCCGGCGGCCCGCCTGGAGCGGGCCCTGGAGGCGATCAGATGAACCTGCTCGGGCCTGAACTGCAGGCGCTGTTGCGGCCTTTTCGCGCCCGCTTGTGGCTGGCGGTGGCGGTGCAGGCCGTCGCCGGGATCAGCTCGCTGCTGCCGTTGATCGCCCTGGGGCAACTGGCGGACAGCCTGCACCGGGCGCCGCCGCTGGCGCCCGGGGTGTCCGCCTGGGTGCTGCTGGCGGTCGTCGGCTCCACCCTGTGGCTGTGCGGCCAGACCCTGGCGCTGCACCTGACCCACGAAGTCGATGCCAACCTGTGCAACGGCTTGCGGGTACGCCTGGCCGAGCATCTGCAGCGCCTGCCCATGGGCTGGTTCGCCCGGCTGGGGAGCGAAGGCGTGACCCGCTACGCCGAGCAGGATGTGCGGGCGCTGCACCAACTGGTGGGGCATGCGCCGACCGACCTGGTCAACCTGCTGCTGATTCCCCTGGCCACCCTCGCGTACCTGCTGTGGAGTGACAGCGTCCTGGCGCTCTGGTGCCTGCTGCCGCTGGGGCTGGGGGCCTTGGGCTACTGGCGCCTGGGCTCGGCCCATTACCGGGAAGACGTCGAGCAGCGCAACGCGGCCATCGGCCAGTTGTTCAGCGACTACAGCCAGTTCGCCGCCAACCTGGGGCTGGTGCGCCAGTTTCCCGGGGCCGGCATCCACCAGCGCCTGCAACAGGCGGTGCAGCGGTTCGACCAGCGCTTCAGCCACTGGGTGAGCCGCGCCGGCCACCTGGCCGCGGTGATCCAGGTGCTGCTCAGCGCGCCCTGGCTCCTGGCCTGGGTGGTGCTGGGGGCGCTGCTGCCGGGGCTGACCGCGGTCGGCGCGGCGCAGCTGTGCGGCTTTTTGCTGCTGTTGCGCGCCATGGCCGCCCCTGTGCTGGCGATGGGGCACGGCTTCGATGCGCTCAACAGCGCGCGGGTCAGCGCGCAGCGCCTGCAGGAGGTGTTGAGCACGCCGCCGCTGCCGGAGCCCGACGCGCCGCAAGCGCCCCGGGACTCCAGCGTGGAACTGCGCGATGTGTGTTTCGCCCATGGCGCGGTGCCGGTGCTGTCGACCATCGACCTGCGGCTGGAACCGGGCACCACCACGGCGCTGGTGGGGCCCTCGGGCGCGGGCAAGAGCACCCTGGCCGGGCTGATCGCGCGGTTCATGGACGTGGACCGCGGGCAGGTGCTGGTGGGCGGGGTGGATGTCCGGCAGATCGCCAGCCAGTCGTTGCAGCAGCACCTGGCGCTGGTGTTCCAGCACGCCGGCGCGCTGCGCCTGTCCCTGGCGCAGAACATTGCCCTGTATCGGCCCGACGCCAGCCTCGCGCAGATTCGCGAGGCGGCGCGGGCGGCGTGCCTGGACAGCCGGATCATGGCCCTGCCCAAGGGCTACGCGAGCATCGCCGGCGACGATGTGCGCCTCTCCGGCGGCGAGTTGCAGCGCCTGGCCATTGCCCGGGCGCTGTTGTCCAGCGCGCCAATCATGCTGCTGGACGAGCCGACATCGGCCACCGACCCGCAGACCGAACGCGCCTTGCGCGCGGCCCTCAGGTACGGCGCCGCCGGGCGCACCCGGCTGATCGTCGCCCACCGCCTGGAAACCATCCGCCATGCCGAGCAGATCCTGGTGCTGTGCGACGGCCGGATCGTGCAGCGCGGATGCCATGAGGATTTGCTGGCCGTCGAGGGCCTTTACCGTCAGTTGTGGCTCGAGCAGATGCCGAGCGCCGATCATTTGGAGTCTGTGTCATGAGTTTTCTTTCGCCCCTGCGCCAACTGCCGGATCGCGCCTGGAGAGCGCTGCGCAGCGCCCTGGCCTGGATGGTCGTGGCTGCCGTGCTCGATGGCCTGGCGGGACTGGCGCTGGTGCCGCTGATCCTGGCCTGGTTCGACGCCGCGGACGCCGCCGTGGCGCAGAGCGTGTGGCTGTTGCTGGGGCTGACGTTGCTCCACGCCCTGGTCAGCTATGCCGCGCAGCGTCGCGGTTACCTGGCCGGGGCAAGCCTGGCGGCGGGGCTGGTATCGCGCCTGCTGGAGCATTTGCCCCGGCTGCCGCGGGGCCGGCAACAGGACCGGGAAGGGCTGGTACGCGGGCCGGTGTTCAACAGCATGGGGATTCCCGCCCATCTGTTGGCGCCGTTGGTGACCGCCCTGGTCACGCCGACGGTGGTGGTGCTCGGCCTGTTCGCCATCGCGCCGCGCCTGGCGCTGCTGCTGGCGCTGGCCTACCTGCCGCTGTTCGGCCTGCTGCGCTGGGCCGGGCGGCGCAGCCTGGACCTGGAGCAACGGCGCCAGGAGGTGGATCGCCACGCCGGGCAACTGTTGCAGGCCTTCGCCGAACAGCAGTCGCTGATCCGCAGCGCCGGCGCCGCCAGCCAGGGGCAGCGCGCCCTGCACGAAGGGCTGCGGGAACAGCATCGCGCGACCCGCTTGCTCAATCGCCGCGCATTGCCCGCCAGCCTGGGGTTCGCCACGGCGGTGCAGATGGTGTTCTCGGCGGTCCTGGTCGGCGGCGTGCTGGCGGTGGGCGCTGGAAGCTTGTCGGGGGCGTTGCTGGTGGCGGTGCTGGTCTTGCTGGTGCGCTTCATCGAGCCGCTGTCGCAACTGGCGCAACTGGACCAGGCCTTGCGCATGGCCTGGCAGGCCCTGTCGCAGGTGCTGGCGGTACTGGCGGCGTCGACCCTGCACAGCCCGCAGCCCGGCGCGCAACCGCTGGACGCCAGCCTGCAGGGGCAGGGCCTGACGGTTTACGGGGAGAACGGCGAGCCGCTGCTCGACAATCTCGACCTGCACTGCGCCCCGGGCACCTGCACCGCGATCGTCGGCCCGTCGGGGGCGGGCAAGAGCACGCTGCTGGCGTTGCTGGGGCGGGGGATGGACCCCCAGGCCGGCGAAGTGCGGCTGGGGCAGGTGGACATCCGCCAACTGAGCGAACAGACCCTGGCCGCGCACATGACCCAGGTGTTCCAGGACAGCGGCCTGTTCGCCGGCAGCCTGTTGTGGAACGTCAGCATGGCGCGGCCGCAGGCGACCCCGGCGCAACTGGCCCAGGCCGCCGAACAGGCGGCGCTGGACGTGGCGCTCGACAGCCTGCCGGGGGGCTGGCACAGCGAAGTCGGCCCGGGCGGCGCCTTGCTGTCGGGCGGCCAGCGGCAGCGGGTCGGCCTGGCCCGGGCGTTGCTGTCCGAGGCGCCGATCCTGTTGCTCGACGAGCCCACCGCCAGCCTCGACGCGCGCAGCGAAGCGCGGGTCAACCGCAGCCTGCGGGCGCTGCACGGCCGGCGCACGCTGGTGCTGGTGTCGCACAACCCGGCGCTGGTGCGCGATGCGGACCAGATCCTGGTGCTCGAGGAGGGGCGCTTGAGCGGCTGCGGCAGCCATGAGCACCTGCTGGCGACGCACCCCTGGTATGCGCGGTTCGTCGAGCGGAACCGGGCCGATGCCTAGGTGCATTCGTGCCCGCCATCGATTGAAAAAGTCACTAAATCGAAAAGTCCGATCGTCCGTTTAAAAGATACTAATGAGAATTGTTATCGAAAAATGGACGGGGCAATGTCATACCGGGGAGCAGTAAAGGCAGGGGCGGGTTCGAGGCGCGGCAGGACGCATCTGGGGATGGTCCTGGTACTGGGCCTGAACCCTTTGGCAATGGCCGTCGCCGCCCAGGACGACAGCGGGACGCTGCAGCTGGGCAATATCGAGATCGCCGGTGAGGACACTTCGGCCGGGGCCATCGCCCCGGGCGTCACCACCATCGGCAAGCTGCCGCTCAAGCTGCGGGAAACCCCGCAATCGGTGAGCGTGATGGACCGCGAGCGCATCGAGCAGCAGAACCTGTTCAGCCTCGACGAAGTGATGCAGCAGGCCACCGGGGTCACCGTGCAGCCGTTCCAGTTGCTGACCACCGCGTATTACGTGCGCGGCTTCAAGGTCAATTCCTTCGAACTGGACGGCGTGCCGGCCTTGCTCGGCGACACGGCCAGCTCGCCGCAGGACATGGCGGTGTACGAACGGGTCGAGATCCTGCGCGGCTCCAACGGCTTGCTGCACGGTACCGGCAACCCGGCGGCCACGGTCAACCTGGTGCGCAAGCGCCCGCAACAGGCGTTTGCCGCCAGCACCACCCTCAGCGGCGGTTCCTGGGACCGCTATCGGGGCGAGGTGGACGTGGGCGGGCCGCTGACCGCGACCGGCAACGTGCGGGGACGGGTGGTCGCGGCCTATGAAGACCGCGACTACTTCTACGACATCGGCCAGCAAGATACGCAGTTGCTCTACGGCATCACCGAGTTCGACCTGAGCCCGGACACCCTGCTGACCCTGGGCGCGCAGTACCAGACCATCGATTCGGTGACCAACATGGCCGGCGTGCCGATGGCCAAGGACGGTTCGAGCCTGAACCTGCCGCGTTCCACTTACCTGGATGTCGACTGGGACCGCTTCCAGTGGACCACGCGGCGGTTCTTCGGCTCCCTGGAGCAGCAACTGGACCACGACTGGAAAGCCAAGGTCGCCGCCGAGTACCAGGACGTCGACTCCGAACTGCGCTATGCCGGCGCCTTCGGTGCCATCGACCCGCTGACCGGCGACGGTGCCCGCCTGATGAGCGGGGCGTACAAGTTCGAGAGCACCCAGAAGAGCCTGGATGCCTCGGTCAACGGGCCGTTTTCCTTGTTCGGCCGCAGCCACGAACTGTTGCTGGGCAGCAACTACAGCCAGGGCGAAACCGAGCAACGCACGGCGAGCTTCACCACGCCGCTGAACGTGCCGGTGAACGTCTATCGCTGGGACCCCCACAGCGTGCCCAAGCCGGGGATCGGCCCCTATACCTCGCCGGGCTCGACCACCATCACCTCCAAGGGGGTCTATGCGCTGACCCGTTTCAAGCTGCTGGAGCCGCTGACCCTGGTGCTGGGCGCCCGCGCCAACTGGTGGGAGCAGGATGCGCCGAGCGACCGGCTCAAGCCCGGGCGCGAGATCACCCCCTACGGCGGCCTGATCTGGGACTTCGCCCAACAGTGGTCGTGGTACGCCAGCTACGCCGAGGTCTACCAGCCGCAGAGCTTGCAGACCTGGAACGGCGAGTTGCTCAAGCCGGTGGAGGGCAAGACCTACGAAACCGGGATCAAGGGCGAGTTGATGGACGGCCGCCTGAATCTGTCCCTGGCGGCGTTCCGCATCGACCTGGAAAACAACCCCCAGGTCGACCCGGACCACCCGGGCGCGGGGCCGAACACCTTCTACATCAGCGGCGGCAAGGTCCGCAGCCAGGGCTTCGAGCTGGAAAGCAGCGGCTACCTCACCCCCGACTGGAGCCTGTTCGCCGGCTATACCTACACCACCACCGAGTACCTCAAGGACACCAGCAGTTCTTCGGGCGCGCGCTACGCCGAGTTCACCCCGCGGCACCTGCTGCGGTTGTGGAGCCAATACGACCTGCCGTGGCAGGACCGGCGCTGGAGCCTGGGCGCCGGGGTGCAGGCGCAGAGCGATTTCTCCACGCAATCGGGCAGCGTGTCGATGGAGCAGGGCGGCTACGCCTTGCTCAATGCGCGGGTGGCCTATCGCATCGACGAGCACTGGACCGCCTCGGTCAACGGCAACAACCTGGCGGACCGCAAGTATTACCAGAGCCTGGCGAGCCCCAACTGGAACAACCGCTACGGCGAGCCGCGCAGCCTCAACCTGACCCTGCGAGGCACGTTCTGATGGCCGCGCCAGGCCTCGGGCCCTGGCCGCTGCGCGTCGGCCTCGCGCTGGCGGGCAGCGTGCTCAGCAGCCTGCAACTGGCGGTGCTGCTGGCGCGGCATTATCCCTGGGGCGGCGGGCTGGAGCGTCTGTACGCCGGCATCTTCCTCGGGTTGGGATTCCTGGTGGCGGTACTGCTGTGGGCGCTGCTGGCCCCCGATCGCCAGCGCGTGGTCTATCGCTCGGGCGTCTGGTTGCTGCTGTTCACCCCCTGGCTGCTGTGGGACGGGGCCTGGTCATGATGGGCGCACCCCGGGCGCTGGTGCAGCGCGTGCATGCCGGCGCCGGCGGCGTGTTCGGCGCGCTGCTGTTCGTGATTCTGCTGACCGGGGCCTGGAGCATGGCCCATGAAGAGTTGCGCACCTGGTTCCGCGGCCCGGCGGCGCTGGCCCCGGGGCCGGCGCTGCCGCTGGGGCAATGGCTGGACATCGCCCGCGCCCGGGGCCTGGCGCTGGGGGAATTGCGCATTCGCCTGCCGGACAGCGCTCATCCGGCGGTGGAACTCTGCGCGTCACCCAAGGACTGCGCCCTGGTATTGGACCCGGCCACGGGCCGCGAACTGGCGCCCGTGAGCGCCGCGGATATCCCGTTCAACCTGCACAAGAGCCTGTTCCTCGGTTTCCCCGGACGGGTCCTGGTCAGCCTGCTGGGTGTGGTGTTGTTGCTGCTGATCGTGGCCGGCAGCGCTCTGCACAGCGGGCGCCTGCGGGACCTCAAGCGCTTGCGCCGGGACCGGGGGGCGCGGGTGCTGGCCCATGACCTGCACAGCTTGATCGGCTGCTGGGCCGGGCCCTGGCTGGTGCTGTTCGGGGTCACCGGGGCGCTGTCCGGGCTGGGCGCCCTCGGCACCCTGGGCCTGGCCGGGCAGGCGTTTCCCGGGGCGCCGCAGCAGGCGTTCATGCAACTGCTGGGCGCGCCGCCCCAGGTCGACCCGCAGGCCACTGCGGCGCCGGCGCTCGATCTCGATTGGCTGCTGCGCAACGACGCCGCGGCGCACCCGGGCTTCGTCGCCCAGAGCATCGCGCTGCATCGCTGGGGCGAGCCCCAGGCGTGGCTGGAAGTGGCCGGCATTCAGCAGGGGCTGCCCAGCACTGCGGTGTTCGAGCGCCATACCTACCGCGGGGACGACGGCTTGCCGCTGGGCAATAGCAGTGCCAGCGGGCGCAGCTTCTGGTTGCAGGCGTTCATTGCCGTGCAGCCGCTGCACTTTGCCGACTATCGCTGGCTGCCCCAGGCGGGGCCGCTGCTGCGCGCGCTGCATTTCAGCATGGCGCTGGCGGCGGCGGGGCTGGTCCTCAGCGGCCTGTACCTGTGGCTGGAGCGGCGGCGGGTCCGGCCGGGCGCCGGTTGGCAGGTGCTGCTGCGCCTGGTGGTCGGCGGCTGCGGCGGCTTGCTGGTGGCCAGCGCCGTGCTGCTCTGCGCGGGGGCTCTAGTCAGCCTGGGACTGCTTCCGCGCCATGGCCTGGGCTGGTGGTTCTGGGGTGGCTGGGGCGCCAGCCTTTTGCTGGCCTGCGTTCTGCCGCCGCGGCGGCAACCGCTGCCTTTGCTGCTGGCCGTGGCCGGCGTGGCGTATCTGGCCGCCGGGACGCTGCACCTGGGCGCCAGCCTGAGCCACCAGAACCTGGCCGTCTGGCCCGTCGACCTGGTGCTGTCGCTGGGCGGCGCCAGCGCGCTGTGGGCGGCGCGCCGGCTGGTTTTTTCTACGCGTTCGGCACGGATTGCCGACGCCAACGCTTACTGATTGGAGACTCACATGCTGGATCTATTGAAACACTGGCGCATGGTGCTGACGTTCGCCCTGTTGTACCTGTCCCAGGGCATTTGCTTCGGCATCGCCATGGACGCTTTGCCGACCCTGCTGCGCCACGACGGCGCCGCGCTCCACGCCCTGGCCTTCCTGCCGTTGGTGGGCGTGCCGTGGGTGGTGAAGTTCATCTGGGCGCCGGTGGTCGACAATCACTGGAACGCCCGCCTGGGGCGGCGGCGCAGCTGGATCATACCGATGCAGGTGCTGGTGCTGCTGTGCATCGCCACCCTGGCGAGCATCGGCCTGAGTGTCGAAACCGCCGGCTGGGCCGTGGCCCTGCTGATCCTCGCCTCGCTGGCCAGTGCCACCCAGGACATCGCCACCGACGGCATGGCCGCCGAGTATTTCAGTGGCGACCTGCTGGCCCGGATCAACGCGATCCAGGTCGGCGGCACCATGGTCGGCTTCTTTGTCGGCGGCGCCGGGACCTTGCTGCTCAGCGGCTACCTGGGGCAGGCCAGCGCCTTTGGCCTGTTGGCGCTGGTGCCGCTGGCGAGCCTGTGCTGCGTCGGCTGGCTGAGCGCGGCATCGGTCGCGCCAATGCAGCGGGACGTGGCGCACGCCAGCCTGCTGCGCTTTATCAAGCGGCCGCAGGCCCTGGCCCTGGTGCTGCTGGCGTTGCTGTCGGCCATGACCTCGGTCTCGGGGTTCGGCCTGTCGAAGCTGTTCCTCAACGATGCCGGCTGGTCCTTGCAGGCCATCGGCCAGCTGGGCATCAGCGGCGGGGTGGTGACCATCGTCCTGGGTTGCGGGGGCGGCGCCTGGCTGATCCGGGTCCTGGGCTTGTGGCCGGCGTTCATGCTGGCGGTGGGCATGGCCGGCTGCGCCGCGATGATCTGGCTGCTGCAGGCCACGGGAACGGTGGCGCCGCAGATCGGCTTGATCTGGCTGGCGGTAGGCCTGGGTTCGTTCGCCACCGGGGCGACTTCGGTGGCGATCATGACCGCCTCCATGGCCTTCGCCGCGCAGGGCGACCAGGCCGGCACCGACATGACCGCGGTGCAGAGCACCCGCGACCTCGGCGAAATGCTCTCGTCCTCGCTCTTGCTGGCCCTGACCGCCCAGGTCGGCTACAGCGGCGGCTTCCTCGCCGGCGCCGCGATGGCGCTGCTGGCATTGCTGGTGGCGTCGAACCTGGCCCGCTATCGGGCCGGGCGCAGGGCGCAGGTTTAGGGGAGAGGCAGGCATCGTTCCCGGGTGGGAACGATGTGCCGATCAGGCGTGCAAGGGGGTATCCCCTGGTTTCAGAGGCTGTCCGGATCGCCAAAAAACATCTGGATCCGCGAGCGCAACCAGCGTTCGCCCGGGTCGTTGTCCTGGGAGCCGCGCCAGGCCATATGCAGCTCGAAGCTGCGGGTCGGCAGGGGCGGGTCTTCGGCGCGCACGCCGCCAGCGGCGGTCAGGGCGTCGGCGGTGTAGTCCGGGACGGTGGCGACGATATCGGTGCCGGTGAGCAGGGTGCTCAGGCCGTTGAACTGCGGCACTGCGAGCACCACGTGGCGCTTGCGTCCGAGTTTTTCCAGTTCTTCGTCGATGAAGCCGCTGAGGTCGCCGGCGAACGACACCAGGGCGTGGGGCCGGGCGCAGAAGTCGTCGAGGCTCAGGGCGCCCGGCATGCTGTCGGCCCGTAGCAACTTGGGCAGGCTGCGGCGCAGCACCTTGCGCTTGGCGTTGGCCGGCAGGTCCTGGGTGTAGCTGACGCCGATGGAAATTTCGCCGGAAGCCAGCAGGGCCGGCATCAGCAGGTAGTTGGCGCGGCGCACCACCAGCACGATGCCCGGCGCTTCGGCGCGCAGGCGCTTGAGCAGCATCGGCAGCAGGGCGAACTCGACATCGTCGGACAGGCCGATGCGGAACACCGCGGTGCTGGTCGCCGGGTCGAATTCGGCGGCGCGGCTGACCGCGGTGGAGATCGAGTCCAGGGCGGGCGAGAGCAGGGCGAAGATTTCCACCGCCCGGGCCGAAGGTTCCATGCTGCGCCCGGTGCGCACGAACAGCGGATCGTCGAACAGGCTGCGCAGGCGCGACAACGCCGCGCTGATGGCCGGCTGGCCGAGGAACAGTTTCTCCGCCGCCCGGGTCACGCTGCGTTCATGCATCAGTGTTTCGAACACGATCAACAGGTTCAGGTCGACACGACGCAGGTCATTACGATTCATCTTGAGTCCTGGCAGAGTCAGCAAACTTGACGAGAGCAGCCATATGAGAACAATGGCCGGCATGAATCTTACGGGGAAAGGCTGCTACTCTGCACCGGCTAATTGTTTTTTTCCTGTAAGCAGCCCTTCGCTCTGGCACGCTGTTTTGGCGTTGTTGCAGGTGCTGCGGAATCAATGACAGGCATGTCGACTATTAATAGCCACTGATGGTCTTGGCCAGAAAGCCCAGATAGAGTTCAGGGCATTAGAGGTTACTTTGACGAGGTTTGCGATGTCCCGCACGATCCGTTTTCACAAGTTTGGTCCGGCCGAGGTGCTCAAGTGCGAAGAGCATGCGGCCGCTTTGCCTGCGCCAGGCGAAGTGCAGGTACGTGTCGAAGCGATCGGCATCAGTTGGTACGACGTACTCTGGCGCCAGAACCTGGCGTCCTCCCATGCCCGCCTGCCGTCCGGCCTGGGCCATGAGATGGCCGGCGTGGTGACCGCCGTCGGCGAAGGCGTCGACGACCTGGCCGTCGGTGACAAGGTCGCCAGTTTCCCGGCCGAAAGCCCGAACGATTACCCAGTCTACGGCGAACTGATCGTGCTGCCGCGCTCGGCGCTGACCCGCTATCCCGACGTGCTCAGCCCGATCGAAGCGGCCGTGCACTACACGCCGCTGCTGGTGGCCTACTTCGCCTATGCCGACCTGGCGCGGGTCAAGCCCGGGCAGTTCGCCCTGGTCACCGATGCCAGCCATTGCGCCGGTCCGTCCTTCGTCCAGTTGGGCAAGGCGCTCGGCGTGCGGGTGATCGCCGCGACCAAGACCGCCGAAGAGCGTGAATACCTGCTGTCCCTGGGTGCCGAGAAGGTCATCGTCACCGAAGAGCAGGACCTGCTCATGCAGATCAACAAGTACACCGACAACCGCGGCGTCGACGTGGTGTTCGATGGCCTGGGCGGCCCGCAGATGTCGATGCTCGGCGATGTCCTGGCGCCGCGTGGCAGCCTGGTGCTGTACGGCCTGCAGGGCGGCAACCAGACCCCGTTCCCGGCCTGCGCGGCGTTCCAGAAGAACATCCAGTTTTTCGTGCACTGCATCGGCAACTTCACCGGCAAGCCCGAACTGGGCATCGTCCAGGACCAGGTGGCCCTGCAGCGCGCCTTGCGCGACATCAACCAGCTGACGGCGGATCGGGTGCTGATACCGCTGAAGACCCGGGTCTTCGGCTTCGACCAGTTCGTCGAAGCCCACCGCTACATGGACGAGTGTCCGTGTCGCGAACGGGTCGCCTTGCAGGTCGAACCGGCCTGATCCCGATGCCAGGGCCCACCATCGTGGGCCCTGGCGTTTCTGTTTCTCCTTTCCTTATTCCGGCCTCGGTCCCGAGGGGCTTCTGCGCGCTTGCGGGGAATGGCCTATCTTGGACAGACCGTTACGCCTGCCGACTGTGCGGGCCGTCACGGATAGATCCCGTCGCGCTGCGGTCAAACTGCCAGTAAACTGCGCAGCACTCACCGAACCATCCTTTTCCCGAGGTTTTGCATGACACTCAGTCCTTTTGCGGGCAAGCCGGCACCGACAGAATTGTTGGTCGATATTCCGCGACTGGTAACGGCCTATTACACCGGCCAGCCCGATGCCGCCATCTCCACCCAGCGTGTCGCCTTCGGCACCTCGGGGCATCGTGGCAGCTCGTTCGATCTGAGTTTCAACGAATGGCATGTCCTGGCCATCAGCCAGGCGATCTGCCTGTATCGCCAGTCCCAGGGCATCGATGGCCCGCTGTTCGTCGGCATCGATACCCACGCACTGTCCACGCCGGCCGGCGCCAGCGCTCTGGAAGTACTGGCCGCCAACGGCGTGACCGTGATGATCGCCGCGGGCGATGAGTACACCCCGACGCCGGCGGTGTCCCATGCGATTCTCTGCTACAACCGCGGCCGTACCAGCGGCCTGGCCGACGGCATCGTGATCACCCCGTCGCACAACCCGCCGCAAAGCGGTGGCTTCAAGTACAACCCCACCAACGGCGGCCCGGCCGACACCCACATCACCAAGTGGATCGAAGCCAAGGCCAACGAACTGCTGGCCAACAAGCTGGCCGGCGTCAAGCGCATCAGCTACGAGCAGGCGCTGAAAGCCCCGACCACCCACCGCCACGACTACGTCAACAGCTATGTCGCCGACCTGATCAACGTCATCGACCTGGACGCGATCCGCAACGCCAAGCTGCGCCTGGGCGTCGATCCGCTGGGCGGAGCAGGGGTGCGCTACTGGTCGGCGATCGCCGAGCACTATCGCCTGGACCTGGAGGTGGTCAACAAACAAGTCGATGCCACCTTCCGCTTCATGTCCGTCGACTGGGACGGCCAGATCCGCATGGACCCGTCCTCCACCCATGCGATGCAAGGCCTGATCGGCCTGAAGGACCGTTTCGACGTGGCCTTCGGCTGCGACCCGGACCACGACCGCCACGGCATCGTGACCCCGAGCGGCGGCCTGCTGGCGCCGAACAACTACCTGGCGGTGTCCATCGACTACCTGTTCCAGAACCGTCCGCACTGGCGCGCCGACGCGGCCGTGGGCAAGACCGTGGTCAGCAGCGGCCTGATCGACCGTGTGGCCGCGCGCCTGGGGCGTCGCCTGTATGAAGTGCCGGTGGGCTTCAAGTGGTTCGCCGACGGTCTGTTCGACGGCTCCCTCGGCTTTGGCGGTGAAGAAAGCGCCGGCGCCTCGTTCCTGCGCAAGGACGGCGGTGTCTGGAGCACCGACAAGGACGGCCTGATTCCGGCCCTGCTGGCCGCGGAAATGACCGCGCGCACCGGCCGCGACCCGAGCCAGGCCTACCGCGCCCTGTGCGACGAGTTGGGCGAGCCGTTCTCGGTGCGGGTCGATGCCAAGGCCAATCCGCAGCAGAAGGCGCTGCTCGGCAAACTGTCGCCGGAGCAGGTGACTTCGACCCAACTGGCCGGCGAGACCATCCAGAAGATCCTCAGCCATGCGCCGGGCAACGAGCAGGCGATCGGCGGCCTCAAGGTCATGACCGAGAACGGCTGGTTCGCGGCGCGTCCATCGGGCACCGAGGACATCTACAAGATCTACGCCGAGAGCTTTATCGGCGACGATCACCTGAAACAACTGGTGCAGGAAGCCCAGACCCTGGTGGATGGCGCGATCAGCGGCTGATCCGACAGGCTGGACAAAAAAAGGGGGCGACCAGACGGTCGCCCCCTTTTTTATTGGTGCTATCTCAAGCCAGATCCACCAGGACGATTTCACTGTCCTCGATGGCGGTGACCCGCAGCAGGCGTTCATCCTGCACCGCAACGCCGTCGCGGGCTTCGGCGCGCAAGCCATTGACTTCAATCACCCCGGTGGCCGGCACCAGGTAGGCGCGGCGCCCCGCATCCAGCGCGTACTCGGCGGACTCGCCAGCCTTCAGGTTGGCGGCCACCAGGCGCGCATCGGCACGGATCCGCAGGCTCTGGTCATCGCCGCGCTTGCCGCTGGCCAGGGTCACGAATCCCTCGCGCAGGCCTTTGGGGAACGGTTTGGCGCCCCAGGACGGCGCGGTGCCGGTTTCGTTGGGGATGATCCAGATCTGGAAGATCTTGGTTGCGCTGGACTCCAGGTTGTACTCGCTGTGGGCGATCCCGGTACCGGCGCTCATCACCTGCACATCGCCAGCCTCGGTGCGGCCCTTGTTGCCCAGGTTGTCCTGGTGGGAAATGGCCCCTTCGCGGACGTAAGTGATGATCTCCATGTCCCGGTGCGGGTGCTGTGGGAAGCCGCTGCCGGGGGCGATCACGTCGTCGTTCCACACCCGCAGGTTGCCCCAGTTCATGCGTTTGGGGTCGTAGTACTCGGCGAACGAAAAGTGGTGATGGGCATCCAACCAGCCATGATGGGCGCCGCCCAGGGATTTGAAGGGTCTGAGTTCAAGCATGATCGTCTCCTGTCAGGGTTCGTCATGGGGCCCATTCCAGGAGGCCGCAGCACGAGACCGGTGATTGATGGCGAGCATCATCTATCAGCCAATCATCGATAAAAAGCGCAAAAAATGCCGTAATCCAATCTAATAAATTGATATTAATTTGAGGGTTCTACCTTCAGTTCATCGCTTAAGTGAATGACCTGTAAGCATTTAGCTAGAACTGCTCGGCAAATGCGGCGACCATAGGCGCCACATTTCTCTGCCGCCCCCACACAGCCCCACACCCTGGAGTCAGCGTGCCGCAACACACCCCCGATCTTCCTCCCGAACTCTTGCCCCTGGCCGACATGCCGCTGTTCAAGCGGTTGGCGGCGAGGTTCTTCGGTCTCGGCCTGAGCCGCCTGCGCGCCCAGCATCGCGCTTCCTGGCTGCACGGCCAGGCGGACGGTTTCCGCAGCGGGCATACCGCCGGGGTGGAGTACGGTTACCGGGAGGGCATGGCCGAGGGGCTGGAGCAGGGCCGCCAGGTGCTGCTGATCCGTGACAGCCGTAGCACCGAGCATCCGGCGCCCGGGGTCGACGATCTGTTGTTCGACGACTGGCACCTGCCCCTGAACGCCGAGCTGAAGAAGCGCATCAAGGCCGACGTCGGCCGCCTGCTGCCGGCCCACGCCCAGCCCAGCGCCGCGCAATGGAAGATGATCTTCAGCGAAACACCGTCGACCTCGGTGATCGCCGGCGCCGGGGCCGGCAAGTCGACCTCCCTGGTCCTGCGCATCCTGCTGCTCACTCATTACCTGGGCTTCGAACTCGACTCGATGACCGTGGTGACCTTCACCCGGGAGTCGCGCAAGGACTTCATCGATAAGCTGCTGGAGGTGTTCGCGCTCTGGGGGCGGCCGCTTGACCTCAAGGCGGCGCGGGACCTGGTGCGTACCTTCCATTCGCGCATTCTGCCGATGGTGCGCAGCCTGCCGGGCTTCGAGCGCCTGCAGGCGTTCGAGAACCTCAGCGATCGTGCGGCGACGGGGGATCTGGAGGCCGACAGCAATCCGTTCGACCTGCGGATCAACGATGCCCAGCGCCAGCACCTGAATGCCTGCTATCACGCCTTGCACCAGCGCGACGGGCGTTTCCGCGAGGCGATCAAGCCGTTGTTGCGCCATGCCCTGCAACTCAGGGAGCTGGAGCGCGATCACCCGGATGTGCAAAAGCGCATGGCCGTGACCGAATTGGCGGCCAAGCGTGACGAAGAGCTGTGCGACACCCTGGAAGACCTGTGGTTTCGCGCCGGGGCCTGGCCGATCAAGGGCATCGAGCCGAACCGGCAGACGTTCGAGATCAACGGCTCGCAGTTCCATTGCCATGGCTACGCGCCTGAACTGGATGCCTGGGTGGTGCTGGGGTTCGACCCGCGGGAAAACCCGCAACTGAGTCGCCCCGGCTCGAAGCTTTCGGTGCGCGCGGAATGGGCGGTAAAACGCACCCTGTTTCAAGCTTTCTGTCGTAAGCCTATGATTTGGCTGGATAGTTATGATTCTGCAAAGCGCGTTCTAGCGTCCCTGGCCGGCGATGCCAGTGCCGGGCCGGGCTTCGATTACAAGGTCAAGGGCGAGCTGGCTTCGGCGCCGCTGCTGGACTGTTTTGTCGCCGCGGCCGGGTTTATCGAGAACCTGGGGCTGGATGTGGCGGTGGCCGTGGGGCAGATGGTGTTCCCCCGGGACGACCCGGATCGCTACTTCTTCGAGGCCCTGAGCCTGTTCTGGCGGGCGCTGGACGATCATCTGCTCGATCAGTCGCCACCGATCATGAGCTACAACCGCATGTTCGCGTTGTTCGGCGAGAACACCCCGGAGAACTTCAAGCTGCTCAGCGACGAGCGCCTGCGACCGATGTCGCACCTGATGATCGACGAGTTCCAGGACGTCTCGCCGCAGATCGTCTCCTGGATCCGCGCCAGCCTGCGGGAGATCCGCAGCCGCGGGCCGGCGATGCATGTCGGGCGCGGTGCGCAGCGCTCGTCGTTGCTCTGCGTGGGGGATGACTGGCAGTCGATCTACGGCTGGCGCGGCAGTTCGCCGAAGTACTTCATGGAATTCAACCAGGAGTTCCCGTCGCCGGCGACCAGCCGGGTGATGCTCAGCGAGAACTACCGCAGCCATCAGCATATCATCGACGCGGCGGAGCATATCGTCCGCGCGGCGCCGGCGATTGCCGGGAAGAAGGCCAAGGCCAGCGGCGAACCCAAGGAGGCGTTGCCGGTGAATGTCCTGGATCGTGACGACCAGGGCCTGGCGGCGCGGCTGGCGGAGCACTACCGCAATGGCGATTCGATCTTGATGCTATTTCGAAAAAGTAGCGATAAGTCATTGATTGAAGAACATATTTATCCAATAGTTAATGTTGATTCTAGGTTGCCGGCAGAGAGCCGACGCCTCAAGCAACTGACCTATCACAGCTCCAAGGGCTTGCAGGCGGACGCGGTTTTCCTGCTGGGCGATTGCCAGCACCTGACCAGTTCGCCTTACAAGAACCAGGTCTATCGCATGGCCGGCTTGGGCAAGGATGGCGACAGCGAGCCCTACGACAGCGCGCAGAAGGACGAGACCCTGCGCCTGGCCTATGTCGGCATCACCCGGGCGGTGAAACACTGCTATTGGTATGTGGATCGCCCGGACACCCAGGCCGCCAATGCGCCCAAGGCATCGGACCGGATTGCCGGGGACAAGCCGTTCTTCGCCGATCTGCGGGCATGAAAAAGCCCGCGGCAAGGCGGGCTTGAAAACAACCAGGGGTACTTGAGTGCCCTAGGCCTTGAGTGCGAGTGGGGGCATGAAGGCCTCCAGCTCGTCTTCCACGGCCTCGATGATGCGTTCGACATCGGTGGCGTTCATCACGGTGGCGCAGGGGATGCCGGCGATGGCGATCATGGTTTCGCCGCTGGCGCGGTCGAAGAGCCGGGCGATCATGCTGCCGGGCGCATCCATGCTGGCTTCGAAGCCTATCGGGTGAAAATGCCAGCGCATCAACTGGCAGGCGTTGGGAAAGGTGACTTTGCTGGAGGAGACGCTACTCATAGGGTGCCCACCTTGGTTCGTTGAGCGCGTCCCTGTGCTCACGGTAGGTGATGGAAAGGCCGTCGCTGGCCCAACCTGTGGAGTTTTTAAAAATAGCACCGGGTTGTGACACTCAGCGTTTTTTTTCAGGCCGTTTGGCGATTGCCTCACATTTTTTTGCTGCAGGTCATTTCCGACGCCGGTTTCGGCAAAACGCCAGTATTGGTGGGCGATCCACTGGCCGTTGAAGCCTTGGGCGATCTTCGGCAAGCTGCGCCTTTCCGTCCTCCGAGTACCCTATGTCTGCCTTCGATGATGGCCCGGCGCAAACCCAGGCCACCGGCGAGACCGTGATGCGCTATCACCTGTGCTGGAAGCACCGCGACCTCGATGGCGTCATGGCGCTGTATCACCCGCAGATCCAGTACAACGACTTTTTCCAGAACCGCACCCTGGGGCTGGACGAGTTGCGCGAGTACGTGCGCAACAGCATGCCGCGCGCCCCCGACGAAGCCCTGGAACACAGCGACCGCATCCGCCTGGACGGCGATACCGCGTTCATTCAGTACCAGGTGACCCTGCGCGGCGGGCAGGGGTTGGTGTCGTTTCGCGCCAGCGAGGCGATCACCGTGCGCGACGGCCTGATCTGGCGCGTCAACGAATACGCCTCGCTGGTGCGCGAGCCGGCGCCGAGCCAGGCCGGGGGGCGCGCGCGGCCGGCGGCCAGCCGCCTGGGCCTGTCGCCCCGGCAACTGGGCGTCATGGCCGAGGACCTGCAGCAGTACTTCGAGGGCCAGCAGCCGTATCTGGACCCGGAGCTGGACCTGCAGCGGGTGGCGCAGGAGTGCGGCTACAGCCGCAACCAGATCTCCTACCTGCTCAATCAGGTGCTGGGGCAGAGTTTCTACCGCTACGTGAACCAGGCGCGCCTGCAGCATCTGCTGGCGGCCCTGGACCAGGCGACGCCGCCAGTGCGCATCGACGAACTGGCGTTCGCCGCCGGTTTCAACTCGTTGTCGGCCTTCTACAGCTGTTTCCGCCAGCACACCGGCCTGTCGCCCAAGGCCTATGCCAGGCAAATTTCTTTGCGTGCACGCGCGCAAGACAGCCCCTGAGCCCAGGCACTAGGATCGCCGCCATCGAGGTTCGGGTTGCGGAGTCCGGGTATGCCAGCGTGGCGCAGTATCAGTTTGTGGATGGATCAGCTCGACGAGCCGCTGTTGGCACGGCCGGCGCTGGAGCAGGATCTGGAGGTCGACGTAGCGATCATCGGTGCCGGTTACACCGGGCTGTGGACCGCCTATTACCTCAAACGCCTGGCGCCGAGCCTGAACATCGCCATCGTCGAGGCGCAGACCGCCGGTTTCGGCGCCTCCGGGCGCAACGGCGGCTGGCTGATGGGCAACCTGCTGGGGGAGGACCGGCTGCTGGCCGGGCTCGGCGCCGAGCAGCGCCGTGCCTCCTTCGATCTGCTGCACGGCATTCCCGATGAAGTGGCCAGCGTCCTCGAACGTGAAGGCATCGACTGCGATTACCGCAAGGGCGGGGTGCTGTATTGCGCGGCGCGTTATCCCGAGCAGGAAGCCAGCCAGCGCCGCTACCTGGAGCAGCTCTACAGTCAGGGGCTCGACGAGCGCGACTACCGCTGGCTGAGCCCCGAGCAACTGGCGCAGCAGATCCGCGTGGCCAACGCCTACGGTGGCATCTACGCCCCCCATTGCGCGACCATCCAGCCGGCGAAACTGGTGCGCGGCCTGGCACGGGCGGTCGAACGCCTGGGCGTGGCGATCTACGAAAACAGCCCGGTCAGTCACTGGCAATCCGGCAGCCTGCAAACCGCCAAGGCCCGGGTGCGTTGCCAGTGGCTGGTGCCGGCGGTGGAGGGTTATGGGGTGACCTTGCCGCCCCTGGGCCGTTACCAGTTGCCGGTGCAAAGCCTGCTGGTGGCCACCGAGCCCTTGTCGGCCGCGACCTGGGATGAGATCGGCCTGAGCCAGGGCCAGGCGTTCAGCGAAAGCAGTCGTCAGGTCACCTACGGCCAGCGCAGCGCCGACGACCGCCTGGTGTTCGGCGCCCGCGGCGGCTACCGTTTCGCCGGCCAGCTGCGTCACGACTTCGACCTGACCCGCAGCGAAGTCGAGCTGCGGCGCTATCTGTTCAGCGAGCTTTTTCCGCAGCTGAAAAATGTCCGGATCACCCACTCCTGGGGCGGCAACCTGGGCATGTCCCGGCACTTCAGGCCGCACATGTTCTGCGACCGCCAGCGTGGTATCGCGCTGTCTGGCGGCTACGGCGGCGAAGGGGTCGGCGCCAGCAACCTGGGCGGTCGGACCCTGGCCGCCCTGATTCTCCAGAGCAACAACGAATTGACGCGCCAGCCCTGGGTGATCCCCGAAGGCGGCCTCGACGCCTTGCGCGCCTGGGAGCCGGAGCCGTGCCGCTGGCTGGGCTACAACGCGATCATTCGCAGCTTCGTCCATGAAGACCGGACCCTGGCCAACCCGGCCACGCCGCCCTGGCGCCGCCGGCTGGCCAGCCGGGTCGCGGGTTTCATGGAAGGGCTGATGCACTGAACCGCGGGTTCATCTCGATTTTTTCCAGCGACAGGTAGCGCCATGAGCATCACTCAATTCAAGAACACCGCCTACGCTCCTCTGGAGCAATCGGCCCCGATGGCCGTGCCCCTGGGCAACCCGGTCGCCGTGACGTCGGTGACCTGCGTCGAGCGCCAGGACGGTGTCGAAACCGGCATCTGGGAATGCACGCCCGGGCGCTGGCGCCGGCAGATCGTCGCCCAGGAGTTCTGTCATTTCATCCAGGGCCGTTGCACCTTCACCCCGGACAACGGTGAACCGCTGTCCATAGCTGCCGGCGATGCCCTGATGTTGCCAGCCAACAGCACGGGAATCTGGGACATCCAGGAAACTGTGCGCAAGACCTATGTGTTGATTTTCTGATCCCTTGATTGCCTGCCAATAACAACAACCCCTACAGGAATCGCCCCATGCCCCGTAAAACACCGGTTTTATCGCTGTTCGCGCCGTTGCTGCTGGTTGCTTCCTTCAGCCAGGCGGCCGAGACCGTGAAGATCTACAACTGGTCGAGCTACATCGCCCCGGACACCCTGAAGCGCTTCCAGGCGCAGACCGGCATCGGTTTCAGCTACGACGTCTACGACAGCAATGAAACCCTGGACGGCAAGCTGATGACCGGCCGTTCCGGTTACGACGTGGTGTCTCCCTCCAACCACTTCATGGCCCGGCAGATCCAGGGCGGGGCGTTGAAGAAGCTAGACAAGAGCCAGCTGCCGAACTGGAAGAACCTCAACCCGGTGTTGCTCAAGGCGCTGCAGGTCAACGATCCGGGCAACGAGCACGGTTTTCCCTATCTGTGGGGCAGCACCGGGATCGGCTACAACGTCGCCAAGGTCAAGGCGGTGCTGGGGGACAACGCGCCGGTGGACTCCTGGGACCTGGTCTTCAAGCCCGAATACATGCAGAAATTGCAGAAGTGCGGGGTGGCAATCCTCGACAATGGCCCCGAACTGCTGCCGGCGGCGCTGAATTACCTGGGCCTGCCGCACCACAGCAAGAACCCGGAGGACTACAAGAAGGCCGAGGCGCTGCTGCTGAAGATCCGGCCTTATGTCAGCTACTTCCATTCCTCCAAGTACACCGCTGACCTGGCCAACGGCGACATCTGCGTGGCGGTGGGCTTCTCCGGCGATGTGCTGCAGGCCGAAAGCCGGGCCAAGGAGGCTAATAATGGAGTGGAAATCGGCTACGCGATTCCCAAGGAAGGCGCGCCGATCTGGTTCGACATGGTGGCCATGCCCAAGGATGCGCCGGACGAACAGGCCGGTTACGCCTACATGAACTACCTGCTGCGCCCGGAAGTGATGGCCGAGATCAGTAACTACGTGCACTACGCCAACGGTAACGAGCAGGCCGACCACCTGATCGACCCGGCGATCAAGAACGACACCAAGGTGTATCCGAGCCCGGAGATGCTGGACAAGCTGTTCGCCCTGGAGGCCATGCCACTGAATATCGACCGGATCCGCACCCGCTTGTGGAACAAGATCCGTACTGGCAGTTGAGCAGGCCGGTGGGCGTTGCAGCCGCTCCCCGATACTGGGGAGCGGCTGTTTTCAGCGGTTTATCGTCAGTAGCTCAACTGCGTATTTTCCGGCAGCAGGGCGCCGCCATCGACGACCAGGGTCTGCCCGGTGATGTAGCCGGCCTGCTCGGACGCCAGGAACAGCATGGCGTGGGCGATGTCTTGCGGGGTGCCCAGGCGCTTGAGGGGAATGCCGGCGGCCAGGGCCGGTGAGTCGCCCAGGTTGGCCAGGGCCGGGGTGGCGATCAGGCCGGGTTCGACGCCGTTGACGGTGATCCGGTAGCTGGCCAGCTCCAGGGCCGCGGCGCGGATGAAGCCGTTGACCCCGGCCTTGGACGCGGCGTAGTGGGACAGCCCCGGAATCGCCGTGCGCGGCCCGGTCACCGAGGAGGTGATGACGATGCGCGGATGCTCGGCCCGGCGCAATGCCGGCAGCGCCGCCTGGGTCAGCCAGAAACAGCTCTTGAGGTTCACCGCCAGGGTTGTCTCCAGAATGTCGTCGCTCAGGTCCCAGAGGTTGTCCATCGGAAACACCGCGGCGTTGTGGATCAGCAGGTCCAGCCCGCCAAAGGCCCGTAGGGTGGCGGCTACCGCCTGGTTGGCGGCGGCCCGGGTGCCGAGGTCCAGGACCTGCAGTTCGGCGTGGCCGCCGGCCTCGCGGATCAGGCGCAGGGTTTCGGCGCCGGAGGCCTCGCTGCGGGTGGCGAGCAGCACCTTGGCGCCGCGGGCGGCAAACAGTTGCGCGATGGCGCGGCCGATGCCCTGGCCGGAACCGGTGACCAGGGCGATGCGGCCAGTCAGCTCGGTGTTCATCGCTGTGCTCCTGGCAGGACGCTGGCCAGGCATTGGTCCAGCAGGCGGTTGTGCAGGTCGACGTCCTCGATGCTGGCGGCCGGGCACAGCAGCGCCATGTTGTGAAAGGGCGTCAGCAGTACGCCGCGATTGAGCAGGTAGAGGTGCAGGTAGGCCTCGATCAGGCCGTGGCGGGCGTGGTGGGCTTCGCCGCCGTTGCGCGGCGCGTGGTCCATGAACAGGTACTCGACCCGCGCGCCGATCCGCGTCACGTGCCAGGGCAGGCGGTGCTTGTCGATCAGCCCCTGGACCCCGTCCCGCAGGCGTTCGGCCAGGGCGATCATGTGGGCGTAGTTGGCCTCGCTCATGACCTCGCTGAAGGTCGCGCGCATGGCGGCCATCTGCAGGGCGTTGCCGGCCAGGGTGCCGCCGAAGCCGAAGTGGTTGATCGCCTGGCCGGGCTGGAAGTGCGGCAGCACCTGCCAGATGCGCTCGGCCATGGCCTGGCTGGCGCCCCAGACCGCGGTCGGGATGCCGCCGGCGATGCATTTGCCGAGCACGAAGAAGTCCGGCTGCAGGCCGTGTTCGCCGCTGTAGCCGGCCGGGCCGCAGGAGATGGTGTGGGTTTCGTCGATGATCAGCGGTACATCGAAGCGCCGGGTCAGCGCGCGCAGGCCGTCATGGAAGCCGGGGGCGGGCGGGACCATGCCAACGTTGGTCATGAAGGGTTCGGTCAGCACCGCGGCCACGTCACCCTGGGCCAGGGCCGCCTCCAGCGCCGGCAGGTCGTTGAACTCCACCAGGCGGGTGGTGGCGTCGTGCCGGAGGCCATTGGCGTGCACGCCTTCCCGGGGAATCATCTGGCCGTCGGCGTCGAACTCGACCTGGGACTCGTCGACGCTGCCGTGGTAGTTGCAGTTGAACACCAGCACTTTGTCCCGGCCGGTGAGCATCCGGCACAGGCGCAGCACGAAGCGGTTGGCATCGGTGGCGGAGGTGGTGACCTGCCAGAACGGCAGGCCGAAACGCCGCGCCAGCTCCTGGCCGACCCACAGGCTGTCGGAGGTCGGCAGCATCAGGGTCGAGCCGTGCCGGGCCTGGTGGGCGATGGCCGCGGCCACGGCGGGCTGGCCATGGCCGAACATGGCCCCGGTGTCGCCCAGGGCGAAGTCGACGTAGCGGTTGCCATCGCAGTCGGTCAGGGTTGCGCCCTGGGCGTCGGCTACCAGGATCGGGTACAGCCCCGGCCACTGCTGCATCCAGTGCAGCGGGGCGCCGTAGAGCCAGTGCTTGAGGTTTTCCCGGTAGAAGCCGGCGGAGCGTGGGTGGCGCTCGGCAAACAGTTGCAGCTCGGACTGGTAGTGGCGGGCGACACGGTCGAGATCGAGGCCAAGGGTCATGGTCGGAGTCCTGTGGGGGTTGAAGGAGACGCTACAGGGAGCACGGGGCCGGGTAGCCGCTGCCGAGCGCCAGCGAGGCTGCGATCGAGCGCGCAGCGGTCGCAATCCGGGCAGCCTGTTCTGCCTGACACAACGCGAGCTCAGGTTTTGCGGCAACTGCGTTGCCGATCGCAGCCTCGCTGGCGCTCGGCAACGGCTACGGGCGGCTACAGGTGGTATCAGGGGTGGGTGGTGCGGTTGAGGACATGGGCCAGGGCGCCCACCGGGAAGTTGCTGGGCGTCGTGAAGTCGGTGCCCTGGTAGCCGAAGATCTTGCCGTCGGTGCGGCCCGCTTGCAGGTCGATCAGCACCAGGCCCAGGGTCGGCACGATCTTCTCGCGCCAGACGAACAGGTACAGTTGTTCTGCGATCTTGTAGTAATGACAGCGGTCGGTGTCCGCCAGGCCCTGCTCGACCCCCTTGAGGCACTGCCAGCTGTAGAAATTGCGGTTCAGGTAGACGTGCTCGTAGGCCTCGGTGGCGCTGTAGACATACTGGTTGCGCAGGCCCACCAGCTCTTCGGTTGGCCCGTGTTGCGGGCTGTCGGCGCTTGGCGGGGCGTCGATGCTGCCGTGGAGGAACTGCGCCCTGACACTGGTCAGCTCGCTGCCGGCCAGGGCGCGGCTGAACAGATCGACCCGGGTTTCGGCCTGGCTCGGCAGTTGGCCGATGACCGCGGTGAAGATATTCCGCGGCAGGTCGAGGATCAGGCTCACCGAGTGAGTCTGCTGGTTCGCCGGTTTGAGAAAGTCCACCAGATAAATGCCGGAACGTATTGATGTTGCTCGATAACTACTCTCGCCGCTGGCGTTGTTGGTGTTGTCCTGCCAGCGCAGTGACTGCGCGCCGAAGTGGTGCTCGATCCGCCCGCCATTGGCAAAGTGCAGGGTCAGGTTACGGCCGGCCAGGTCGTCGCGGCCGGGCAGGACATGGTTGTCGGCGGCAAAACCTTCGGCCAGGGCGCCAACGGTGATCCATTCGGGTTGCGGGTGCTGATCGCGAGTCATGGGGACGGGCCTTGTCGGATGAAGGAGAACCTCATGTTCATCGCGCAAGCCGTTGTTGCCCATCAACCGGATGGTTGAGGCGAGGTGTTTTTTTACAGGAACAGGGTGCTTACCAGCTCGGTGCGGTTGTTCACCCCGACCTTGCGGAACAGGTTGATCAGGTGGGTCTTGACCGTCGGCAGCCCCAGTGCCAGCTGCTGGGCAATGGTTTTGTTGCAGGCGCCGTCGCGCAGCAGCCAGGCGATCTGCCGTTCACGGGGCGTGAGGGCGTCCAGGCGTTCGTCATGCCGTGAGTACGGAGCCTGGGCGGCGATCTCCAGCAGGCCTTGCAGGCACTGCAGGGTGTGCAGTTCGTCGGGCTGGAAGGCTCCCAGGCTGGCGTCGCGCAGCAGGGACAGGCCGGCAATCGGCTGGCCGCCGGCATCGCGGGCGAGGATTTCCACCACATCCAGCACCCCGTGGCGTTGCAGGAAGCCCTGGTAGACCTCGGTTTCATGCCGCCCCTGCTGGGCCATGCCCATGCGCAGCGACAGCACCGGAGTGCCTGCGGCCACGCAGTTGCACGGCCGCAGCGGGTCGTAGTGGCGGTAGCGTTGCAGGTAGGCGTCATGCATCTGCTGGCTCATGTGATACAGCGAGAAATGCCCGGCCTGCAGTTGGGCGTCGATGCGGTAGAAGGCGCACAGGGTCGCCGGCACCACCCGGGTGAAGGCGCCGATGCAGCGCTGGCCGAGTTCGTGGGCGTTGGGTAAGGGGCTGCTGTGGGTACTGATCATCGAAAGGCTCCCGGGCGAGGCAAGGAAGGGTAGCAGCCGCTGCCGGTTCCGGGAGGCGAGGAACGCGGCAGCGGCGGTCATGGCCTCAGCGACGGGCCTGGGTGAAGCCCAGTTCCAGGGCCGAGACTATGGCGTCGACCTGTGGCGGCTGGATCACCAGCGGCGGCGACAGGATGATCTTGGTCCCCACCGGACGCACCATCACCCCGTTGTCGCGGGCGATCTGCGCCACCTGGTTGGCATAGCCACCCATGGGGTCGATGGGCTCGCGGGTGGTCTTGTCGGCCACCAGGTCGAGGGCAATCATCAGGCCCTGGCCGCGCACCTCACCGACGCTGTCGAAGCGCTCGGCGAACGGCAGCAGCTTGTCCAGCATGTAGGCGCCCATCTTCGCGGCGTTGGCCGGCAGGTCTTCCTTGACCACGATGTCGAGGCTGGCGAGGGCCGCCGCGCAGGCCACCGGGTGCCCGGAATAGGTGTAGCCGTGCATGATCGCGCCGGTGAAGTTGCCGTTCTTCGCAAACGCGGCCTCGATCCGCTCGTTCACCACCGTGGCGCCCAGGGGGATGTAGCCGGAGGTGATGCCCTTGGCCAGGCACATGATGTCGGGTTTGACGCCCCACAGGCGGCTGCCGAACATCGAGCCGCTGCGGCCGAAACCGGTCACCACTTCGTCGGCGATCAGCAGCACGCCGTACTTGTCGCAGACCTCGCGGATCAGCGGCCAGTAGTTGGCCGGCGGCACGATCACGCCGCCGGCGCCCTGGATCGGCTCGGCGATGAAGGTCGCCACCGTGTCGGGGCTCTGGAACTGGATTTCCCGCTCGAGGAGGTCGGCGCAGATCCTGCCGAGTTCTTCCGGGTCCTGGCTGTAGGGGTTGCGGTACAGCCACGGCGTGTCGACATGGAAGCAGCCCGGCAGCAGGGGTTCGTAGTTGCGCCGGAATACGGTGTTGCCGTTGACCGAGGCACCGCCGAAGTGGGTGCCGTGGTAGCCCTGGCGCAGGGAGATGAACTTGGTACGGTCGGCCTGGCCTTCGAGTTTCCAGTACTGGCGGGCCAGTTTCAGCGCGGTTTCGATGGCGTCCGAGCCGCCGGAGCTGAAGGCCACGCGGCGCATGCCTTCCGGTTCCAGCAGGTTCATTACCACCCGTGACAGCTCTTCGGCGCGAGGGTGGCTGACCCCGTCGAACAGCTGGAAGTATTCCAGCTCGTCCAGCTGGGCGGTGATCGCCGCCTTCACTTCCTTGCGGTTGTGGCCGACGTTGACGTTCCACAACCCGGCGACGCCATCCACCAGCTGGTGGCCCTGGTCGTCGTACACATAACAGCCATCGCCACGGACAATGCGGATCGGCTCGCGTTGTTGCATTTCGTTGGGGTGCAGCATGGGATGCCAGAAGCGGCTTGGTTCGCTCACGTTGAATCTCCTGAAAACGCACGGACAGCGTGGGACATAGTAGTGCGCCCTTTGCCGGCGGGATGCTTGCCTCTGTGTGCCAGGTTCTTGATCGCCGCTGCCAGCGAGTCGGTGACTCTGATTCCACTGTCCACCTGGAAAACCGCGTCGCCTGGTTTTGCGAGCGCGTTGCGCTCGATCGCAGCCTCGCTGGCGCTCGACAGCGGCTACGAGGAATGCGGGGCCTGTGTAGCCGCTGCCGAGCCTGCGAGGCTGCGATCGGTTGCGTAGCAACCGTAAATCCTGAGTCCGCGGGACATCTGGATAAACGCGCCAGCAGCTACAAAAGCGTGGCGTCGCGGTTCCCCTGGCAGCCAGTGGCAAGTTTTGCGGCAGCCAGGATCAAGACGCTGGCCGGCGTTGGTCCCAGAGTTCGACCCATGAGGTCAACTAACGAGGATTGCCCATGAGTATTGCCATCGACCCACGCGTCGCCGCCTTTATCGACAGCCAGCACGGCCTGTTGATCGACGGGCGCAGCCAGCCGGCCTTGTCCGGCGCGCAGATGCCGGTGTTCAACCCGGCCACCGGCGAAGAACTGACCCGCGTGGCCGCTGGCGCCGAGGCCGATATCGACCTGGCCGTGGCCGCCGCGCGCCGCGCCTTCGAAGGGCCCTGGGCGGCGCAGCGGCCGGCGGACCGCGAGCGCCTGCTGCTGAAACTGGCGGACCTGCTGGAAGCCCACGGCGAGGAACTGGCACAACTGGAAACCCTCAACAACGGCCAGTCGATCCACCTGGCCCGGGCCCTGGAAGTCGGCGCCGCCGCCGAGTTCACCCGCTACATGGCGGGCTGGGCGACCAAGATCGAAGGCAAGAGCCTGGACCTGTCCATTGCCGCCGTCCCCGGCGCCCGCTACCGGGCCTATACGGTGCCGGAGCCGGTGGGCGTGGTCGGCGCCATAGTGCCGTGGAACTTCCCCCTGCTGATGGCCATCTGGAAGGTCGTGCCGGCCCTGGCCTGCGGCTGCACCGTGGTGCTCAAGCCGGCCGACGAGACCCCGCTGACGGCCCTGCGCCTGGGCCAGCTGTGCCTGGAGGCGGGGATCGCGCCCGGGGTGGTCAACGTGGTCACCGGCAGTGGCGCCCAGGCTGGCGCCGCCCTGTCCGGGCACAAGGGCATCGACAAGCTGGCGTTCACCGGCTCGACCCAGATCGGCAAGGTCATCGGCCATGCGGCGGTGGACAACATGACCCGGTTCTCCCTGGAACTGGGCGGCAAGTCGCCGGTGATCGTGCTCGATGACTGCGATCCCCAGGTCGCGGCCGCCGGTGCCGCAGGAGCGATCTTCTTCAACCAGGGCCAGGTCTGCACCGCCGGCTCGCGCCTGTACATCCAGCGCGCCATCTTCGACCAGGTGCTGGAACGCCTGGCAGCCATCGCCGGCTCCCTGAGCATCGGCCCCGGGCTGGACGAACAGGCGCAGATCAACCCGCTGATTTCCGCCAAGCAGCAGAAGCGCGTGCTGGACATGATCGGGCAGGGCGTAGCCGACGGTGCCCGGGTGCTGTGCGGTGGGGTGACCTTTGGCGACCAGGGGTTCTATGTGCGCCCGACGGTGTTGGCCGACGTGCACGCTGGCATGCAGGTGGTGCGCGAGGAAATCTTCGGCCCGGTGGTGGTGGCCACGCCTTTCGACGACCTCGACGAGGTGGTGGCGCTGGCCAACGACAATCAATACGGCCTGGGCGCGAGTATCTGGTCCAACGACCTGGCCCGGGTCATGGACCTGATCCCGCGGATCAAGGCCGGCACGGTCTGGGTCAACACCCACAACATGCTCGATCCGTCGATGCCGTTCGGCGGTTACAAGCAGTCGGGCATCGGCCGCGAGATGGGCCACGCGGCGATAGAGGCGTATACCGAGAACAAGTCGGTGTGCATCGCGTTTTAACCGCGTCCGCTCGATTGAGGCTGCACAGACAGCCCGGCACCAAGCACGCCCGCGTGCCCTTGAAATGCCTAAAACAACAACATCAGCATTGCTTTCGAGGTCCAACACCATGTCTTTCAACGACAGACTCACCCGCCACCTGAACCAGGGGGTGGTCGGTTTTCCCACGGCCCTGGCCAGCGCGGTCGGCCTGATCATGGCCAGCCCGGTGATCCTTACCGCCACCACGGGGTTCGGCCTCGGTGGCGGGGCGTTCGCCGCGGCCATGGTGATCGCGATGCTGATGATGCTCGCGCAATCGACGACTTTCGCCGAAGCCGCCTGCATGATTCCCACCAACGGCTCGGTCTACGATTACCTGGCCTGCGGCCTGGGACGCTTCTTCGCCATCACCGGGACCATTTCCGCCTACCTGATCGTGCATGTGTTCGCCGGTACCGCGGAGACCATTCTCAGCGGCATCATGGCCCTGGTGAACTTCGAATCCCTCAATACCCTGCTGGAGCAGAGCAGCAGCGCCTGGCTGGTGGGCGTCGGGCTGGTGGTCTGCTTCGGCCTGCTGAATGCGGTGGGCATCACCGCTTTCAGCCGCGCCGAGGTGATCCTGACCTTCGGCATGTGGACCACCCTGATCATTTTCGGCGTGGTCGGGGTGTTCAAGGCCCCGGCGGTGGAACTGAGTGGCTGGTTCGGCGAATCCATGGTCGGCACCGACCTGACGACCATCCTCTCGCTGGTGGGCATGGCCATGTTCATGTTCGTCGGCTGCGAATTCGTCACCCCCTTGACCCCGGATGTGCGCAAGGCGGCGAAAACCATTCCCCGGGCCATGGCCCTGGGGCTGGTGGGGGTGGCCACCTGCATGTTCATCTACGGCGCGGCGATGAAGCGCCAGGTGGCGAACGTCGCCCTGAGCGAGGACGGCAGCGTGCACCTGCTGGATACGCCCATGGCCATCCCGCAGTTCGCCGAACAGGTGATGGGGCCGTACGGGCGGATCTGGCTCGGCGTCGGCTTGCTGTTCGCCGGGGCGGCGACCATCAATACCCTGATGGCCGGGCTGCCGCGCATCCTCTATGGCATGGCACTGGATGGCGCGTTGCCCAAGGCCTTCACCTACCTGCACCCGCGCTTCAAGACGCCGCTGCTGTGCATCGCCGTGGCTGTGCTGATCCCGTGCCTGCACGCCTGGTGGCTGGGGGGCAGCACCGACAACATCATGCACCTGGTGCTGGCCGCGGTCTGTGCCTGGAGCACTGCCTATCTGCTGGTGACCCTGGCGGTGGTGGTGCTGCGCATCCGCCGTCCGGACCTGCCGCGGGCCTACAAGTCGCCCTGGTTCCCGCTGCCGCAGATCGTCTCGTCCATCGGCATCCTGCTCGGCATGTGGTTCATCACGCCGCCGGGCATGAACCCGCGGGACATCTATGTGCCCTTTGGCAGCATGCTCGGCCTGACGGCGATCTATGCGCTGGTCTGGACCCTGTTCGTGCAGAAGGTCAACCCGTTCCGTCCGGTGCCGGTGGAGGAGGTGCTGGAACAGGCCTTCAGCCTGGAGCCCACACCTGGAACCCAAGCGCAGGATCAGCCCGGAGCGCAGCCCGATGAACAGTACAAGCTGGCGACAAAACCTCTCTGAGTACTGGCGGCGGCCACCTTCGGGCTATCGCCCGGGGGTGACCCTGAACCAATTGCGCCGGGATCTGGCGGGGCTCGACTGCACCCCGCTGGCGCCGGGGCTGGCGCGGTTCACCTGGGCCGCGGGCGGATTCGGATTCGAGGTCCAGGAGCTGCCCCAGGCGCAATTCCTGATGCACCTGGTGCTTTGCGAGTTTCGCCTGCGGGTTCCCACCCGGCCGGGGCCCGTGGCACGGATCGACCTGCGGCATACCGGGGCGCTCCGTCGCCAGGGCGTCGCCGCCTGCCTGAAACAGGGTACGCAGGAGCAGTGGTCCGGGCTGCTGGCATCGTTGCCCAGCGACCCGCAGTTGCTGGCGGCATTGCTGCCGCTGGACTTCAAGCGCCTGCAGTTGCAACGGGACGAGCAGGGCTGGTGGGTGCGCCTGGAGCATTTCGGCGCCAGCGAGGTGGTCAACCGGCTGCCCGGTTTTCGCCGTTATATCCGCCTGAGCGCCGAGCAGCGTCACGCCTTGCTCGCGGCTTTCGTCCGCCTGCATTCACTGTTGGGCGATTACTGAACCCCTGCCACGGGCCTGCACAGCCCGTGCTTGAACCATGACCGACTGTCCATGCGTCGCGCTTCCTTGCCCGGCAAATAGATAACATGTTAATGATGTCGCCATAACAACAATGGCGGTCTCAACCGGCTTCTGGAGGTGCACAGTGCTTGCTTCGCATACTTTCGGTTCCTGGGTCGGCGCACTACAGGGTGTCTGCGGTCGGTTCGACGCACGCCCGGCGCTGAATTCGGCGTTGTTCATCGGTGAGGTCGGGCTGCGGGACTACGCCGGCCTCGAGGTGGCGCAGATCCGCACCAATGCCGGCCTGATCTCGCGCAAGAGCACCAGCGTCGATCATGAGGACGATCGGCACTGCTTCCTGATCATGCAACGCAGCGGCCACGCCCAGCTCAGCCAGGGCGGCGAGCGCATCGAACTGGCGCCCGGGGAAATGGCCTTGCTGGACTCGGCCGGGGCCTGCGAAATCGTCCCCCACGGCCTGATCGAACATGTGTCCCTGCACCTGTCCCGGGACGAGGTGTACCGCCATCTGCCGACGCAGCAGCGCAAGTTCGGCAAGCTGTCCCAGCAGTGCGCCAGCGGCCGCTTGATGCGCCTGTTGGTGGAGCAGATCTGCGGCGGCGAACTGCAAGGGTGCGCCGCCCGGCAGGAAGGCCAGGCGTTGCAGGAAGCGCTGATCGCCTTGCTCGGCCCGACCCTGCAGCAAACCTCCGATTCGACCCAGGGCGGCTACGACAGCCAGCACGGCGGCTGCTTGCGCAGCCAGGCCCGGCACTTGATCAACCAGTCCCTCAACGAGCCCAACCTGACCCCGGTGTCCCTGGCCAGCCAGATGAGGATCTCGGTGCGCCAGCTGTACCGGCTGTTCGAGGAGCAGGGCGACAGCGTCTGCCGTTTCATCCAGCGCGCGCGCCTCGACCGCAGCGCGGCGGACCTGGGCAACCCGCGCTTGCGCCACGAATCGATCACCGACATTGCCTTCAGGTGGGGCTTCAGCGATTCGGCGCATTTCAGCCGCGCCTTCAAGAAGCATTTCGAGCAGTCGCCCCGGGACTACCGGGCCCGGGCGCTGAACGCCTGAGCCCTGAGTAGAGCCCCCTTCAGGGGTTCTCCAGGTCATGCCCCAGGGACTGGATGAACAGCGAGAAGAGTTCCGGCTGGGAGGAAATATCCAGCTTGGCGTAGAGATGACGCCGGTGCACCTTGATGGTCTCCGGCGAAATCTTCAGCCGCTCGGCCATGGCCTTGGAGGAAAAGCCCCGGAGGATCAGCCGGGCGATTTCCACTTCCCGCTCCGACAACACACCACAGCCGAAATGGCTCAGGGCGTCGCGGATCTGGCTGGCCATTTCCTGGGCCGCGGGTGGTTGCGGGTGCTGCTGGCTCTGTTGCCAGTGCTGCTGCATCAGCGGCAGGACCCAGGTGGAGAAGGTGGTGAGCTGGCCGATCTCTTCGGCGCTGAACGGCCGCTGCATGCCCAGCGACAGCGACAGGGTGCCGGCCTCGGGGATCTGCAGGATGAACTGCAGTTCGTCCTCCAGCACGTTGTCGTGGAAGTAGCTGGAAAAGTACTCGCTCTGCCGGAAGTGGTCCGGCGCTACCTCTTCCAGGCGGTACACCCCGCTGGGAAACCCCTCGCGACAGGCCTGGAAGAAGGGGTCCAGCAGGTACAGGCCGTTGAGGTAGGTGAGCATCGACGCCGGCTTGTCCGAGGGTTCGGCATCGTATTCCTCCAGGGCCGTGGGCAGGCCGTTGTGGGGGTAGAAGATCGCCAGGGCGTTATCGAACGGCAGGGCCTGGTGCAGCAGGAGCACCAGTTGTTTCCAGAAGCGCTCGCCGCCGATCTGCGCGACGGTGCGGCCGAGTCCGGCATGCATGCCGATTTCCCTGAACAGAGTGATCAAACCGCGGGCTCCCCGTGAAGGCTGCTGTGGCCTGGCGCATTGCGGCGCGCCAGCTGGACTGACGGTTTCGACGATTTACCCGGCCGCGTCAAGGGGGAGTAACCCAATAGGGGAATTGGCCCGCTACCCCGGGCTGCCTACAGTGGCCCTCATTCAAGGCGCCCCAGAGCGCACTCGCCTGACGTTCTTCGTTTCTGCCTCACACCAACAATAAACACGAGGATAACGATATGAGCTCTCCCTGCGCGCCGGAAGGCGCCCTGAAACCCACGCTGAGCGTGTTCGATGTGGTGGCCATTACCGTGTCCGGCGTGACGCCGGCCAGTTCGGTCTTTGTGATTGCCCCGTTCGCCATCCACCAGGCCGGCAGCGGGGTGTTCCTGGCCTTTGTCATGGCCGGGTTGCTGGCGCTGATGTTCGCCTTCTGTTACGCCGAACTGGGCCGGGCCCACAACAGCGCTGGCGGTGAGTATGTGTACGCCAAGCGGGTGTTCGGCGGCCTGGCCGGTTATGCGACCTTTCTCACGGTGCTGGTGATGTTGCTGTTCATCCCGCCGGTGCTGGCCACGGGCGCGGCCACTTACCTGAACAATGCCCTGGGCACGCATTTCGACTCGCAGACCGTGGCGCTGGTGATCGTGATCTGCAGTTATGCCCTGGGCATCCTCAATATCAAGCTCAATGCCTGGATCACCGGCACCTGCCTGCTGCTGGAGGTCGCCGCGTTGCTGGTGATCGTCAGCCTGGGGTTCGGCAACGCGTCGCAACCGGTGAGCATCCTGTTGCAACCGCAGATCGTCGACAACGGCGTGCTGCAGCTGGCGCCCTGGGCCCTGGTGATCGGCGCGGTGGGCATCGGCCTGTTCTCCTATAACGGTTACGGTCCGGCGGTGCTGCTGGCCGAAGACATGAAATGCAAGGGGAGGGGCGTGCACAAGGCGGTGCTCTGGTCGCTGGTGCTGGTGGTGATCATCGAGCTGGTGCCGCTGACCGCGCTGCTGATCGGCGCGCCGTCCCTCAGTGCCATGCTCGCCAGTCCCGACCCCATCGGCTACCTGCTCACCAGCCATGGCAACGAAACCCTGTCGCGGGTGGTCAGCGCCGGGATCTTCCTCTCGGTGTTCAACGCCATCGTCGCCATCGTGATCCAGATCGGCCGGGTGGTGTTTTCCAGCGGCCGCGATGCGCTATGGACGCCGACCGTCAACCGCCTGTTCACGCGGATTCATCCGCGCTGGGATTCGCCCTGGCTGGCCACGCTGTTCCTGGCCATTCCCTCGGCGGTGCTCAGCTTCAGCTCGAACCTGGCCGACCTGACCTCGTTCAGCGTGCTGCTGATCATGCTGGTGTACCTGATCGTCGCCCTCAGTGCGCTGATGAGCCGGGTGCTGCTGCGCGATCGCGAGCACCCGTACCGCATGCCGCTGTGGCCGGTTCCGGCACTGCTGGCGGTGCTCGGCGCCGGTTATCTGTTGTTCAACCTGTTCCTGGACGCTTCGCTCAGGGACATCATGGTGATTGTCGGGCTGCTGGCGCTGTCGGTGCTCCTGTATGGCACCAACGGCCGGTTCAGCCCGGCGTTTCAGAAACTCTAAGGAGAAGTCATGCGCGCACGTCAATTGGGGATCAGCCTGGGCCTGGGCATACCCGGCCCCTTCAACGCCATCACCGACGTACCCGGGGTGCGGGTCGGCCACAGCACCCTTAGCACCACGGTCGACGGCAAGCAGGTCCGCACCGGGGTCACCCTGATCCAGCCCCGGGAAGGCCATGCCCGGCTGCAACCCTGTTTCGCCGGCTGCCACGTGCTCAACGGCAACGGCGATGCCACTGGGCTTGAGTGGATCCGCGAGGCGGGCCTGCTGACCACGCCGCTGGCCATCACCAACACGCACAGTGTGGGCGTGGTGCGCGACGCGCTGATCGCCGAGGAGCGGGCGAGCCTGGCGGACCCCGCGGACTACTGGTGCATGCCGGTGGTGATGGAGACCTACGACGGCCTGCTCAACGACATCTGGGGCCAGCATGTCGGCCCGCAACAGGTGCGCGAGGCCCTGGCCCATGCCGAGTCCGGCCCGGTGCCGGAGGGCGCGGTCGGCGGCGGCACCGGGATGATCTGCCACGAGTTCAAGGGCGGGATCGGCACGGCCTCGCGCCGGGTGTCGGCGGAGCAGGGCGGCTACACGGTCGGCGCGCTGGTGCAGGCCAACCATGGCAAGCGGGCCGAACTGCGGGTCGACGGTTATCCGGTGGGGCGGCAACTGACCGATATCCCGTCGCCGTTCGCCCAGCGCGGCACGCCGGGCATGGGCTCGATCGTGGTGATCCTGGCCACCGACGCGCCCTTGCTGCCGCACCAGTGCCAGCGCCTGGCGCAGCGGGCGTCCATTGGCATCGCCCGTACCGGTGGCGGCACCGAAGACTCCAGCGGCGATATCTTCCTGGCGTTCGCCACCGGCAACCGCGACCTGCCGCCCGCCGCCTACGGACGCCAGGGCGTGCCCCTGAGCACCCCCCTGGCGATGCTCAACAACGATTACATCTCGGCGCTGTTCAGCGCGGCCGCCGAAGCGGTGGAGGAGGCCATCGTCAATGCGCTGCTGGCGGGCGAACCCATGACCTCCGACAGCGGGGCGCAGGTTCCGGCCCTGACCGGCGAAACCCTGTTGAATGCCATGAAACTAACTGGGTGGAACAGACTTTCATGAACTAAAAAACTGCGACGTAGTCGGCAAAACAGTCTTTACCTTTATTTAATATTTAAATTTGAGATTGTCGGACAGTTGGACGTGGAAATGGGGGTTTAAAGAATCTTTCGACTTGCCGGTCATTGTTTACGGGAGTTTGCTGGAACAGCGGAATCGGGCGCCAAAAAAGTAGTGGACGCCCGATTTCGAATTGTGTCAGGTTGCATACGCCCAACTGGGGCGAGTGATAGGACGCTCTCGCCAGGGACCGTCTCTATCGGACAAAAACTGTTCCATTGATTACAAGGAAGTGTGTTTATGTCGAAAGTAAAAGAGAACGCTATTGTCGCTGCCGAACAACAGCTGGTCCCACTGGCTGCAGCAAGTTCGGCGTATAACCAGATCAATAGCTTCAGCCATCAGTATGACCGTGGTGGCAATATGACGGTCAATGGCAAACCCTCCTTCTCGGTCGATCAGGCAGCCACCCAGATATTGCGCGACGGTGCCTCCTATCAAGACCTCAACGGCAACGGCAAGATCGAACTGACCTATACCTTCCTGACCTCGGCCTCCCAGAACACCATGTACAAACATGGCATCTCCGGGTTCAGCCAGTTCAGTGCCCAGCAGAAAGCCCAGGCCGTGCTGTCCATGCAGTCCTGGGCCGACGTGGCCAATGTCACCTTCACCGAAAAGGCTTCCGGCGGTGACGGCCACATGACCTTCGGCAACTACAGCGGCGGCCAGGACGGCGCGGCGGCCTTTGCCTACCTGCCGGGCACCGGCGCGGGCTACGACGGTACTTCCTGGTACCTGATCAACAGCAGCTACACCCAGAACAAGAACCCGGACCTCAACAACTACGGGCGGCAGACGCTGACCCACGAAATCGGGCATACCCTGGGCCTGGCTCACCCTGGGAACTACAACGCCGGGAATGGCAACCCGACCTATAACGATGTGACCTATGCTGAGGACACCCGCGGCTACAGCGTCATGAGCTACTGGAGCGAAAGCAATACCAAGCAGAACTTCAGCAAGGGCGGCGTCGAAGCCTATTCGTCCGGCCCGCTGATGGACGATATCGCGGCGATCCAGAAGCTCTACGGCGCCAATACCACCACCCGTACCGGTGACACCACCTACGGCTTCAACTCCAACACCGGTCGCGATTTCCTCAGCGCGACCTCGTCGGCGGACAAGCTGGTGTTCTCGGTCTGGGATGCGGGCGGCAAGGACACCCTGGACTTCTCCGGCTTCACCCAGAACCAGAAGATCAACCTCAATGACGCATCGTTCTCCGACGTTGGCGGCATGGTGGGCAACGTGTCCATCGCCAAGGGCGCCATCATCGAGAACGCCATCGGCGGTTCGGGCAACGACCTGCTGATCGGTAACAGCGTGGCCAACGAGCTCAAGGGCGGTGCCGGCAACGACATCCTCTACGGCGCCGGCGGGGCGGACAAACTCTGGGGCGGCGCGGGTTCCGACACCTTCGTCTTCGCCGCCAGCTCGGACTCGGCGCCGGGCGCGGCCGACCAGATCCTGGATTTTGTCAGCGGCCTGGACAAGATCGATCTGACCGGCATCACCAAGGGCGCGGGGCTGCACTTCGTGAACGCGTTCACCGGTAGCGCCGGCGATGCGATCCTCAGCACCTCGGGTGGCAACAGCACCCTGTCGGTGGACTTCTCCGGGCACGGCGTGGCGGACTTCCTGGTCAGCACCGTCGGCCAGGCAGCCTACACCGATATCGTCGCCTGATTTAGCCTTGTAAAGTAATAGAAAGAAGGAGGGCGGCGCCCCAGGCGCCGCCCTCTGATCCTGCAACGACTGGCGAACGGCCTGGAGCTTTGCCCGGAGCGACCCCCTATGATTCGAACTGCCTGGATCGCCAGGGCCGGCGCGTACCTGATCGCGACCCTGATGATGTTCTATGGAGAGACAAGCATGGCAAGCACCCTGAGATTGGCGGACCCCGCGGAACTGGCCGGGCACTGGCAACTGTCGCAGCCGGCGCAACCGGCCAATCGGTGTGCGCTGGACCTCGAGCTGAACGGCACCCTGGGCGCCGGCGCCGAGTGCCTTTCCGGCTGGCTGGGGGATGCGGCCATCGGCTGGTTTCCCGAGCCGGACGGTATTGCCGTGACCGGCAAAGAGGGCTCGAAGATCATCTTTCTAAGTCGCCAGAAAGAAGGCTTATATCAAGGCACGTTGAAATCGGGGGCAACGATTATATTGCAGCGCACCCCCTGAATAATCGCGGCTGTATGCATCTTCAAATGTATCTGTATGGATAAGCGTATAAGGAAATTCCATATACGCTATGTCCGTCGTTCGATTAAAAGACAACTAAACAACTAGAACTCGGTTTCGTCTGGCGGTAGAGTTCGTTCGCCTGTACGCCCCACTAATCCAATAATGTCCCGACTCAAGTACGGGCAGTTTATTTGTCCTGTGCCCATGGCACGGATATACAGCTCAGGAAAGACCAATGAAGATGGCGAAGACCACTGCACCGCTGTTCAAGGCACTGGGCGATTACAAAGGCATCCTGATCAGCGTCGGTTGCTTTACCGCCCTGATCAACGTGCTGATGCTGGTCCCCTCGATCTACATGCTCCAGGTCTACGACCGGGTACTTTCCTCGCAGAACGAAACCACCCTGGCGATGCTGTCGCTGATGGTGGTCGGGTTCTTTGCGTTCATCGGCCTGCTGGAGGTGGTGCGCAGCTTCATCGTCATCCGCATCGGTAGCCAGCTGGAACGACGTTTCAACCTGCGGGTGTACCAGGCGGCGTTCGAGCGCAACCTGTTCCGTGGCGAAGGGCATGCGGGGCAGTCCCTGGGCGACCTGACTCATATCCGCCAGTTCCTCACCGGGCCGGCGCTGTTCGCCTTCTTCGACGCGCCGTGGTTCCCCATCTACCTGTTCGTGATCTTTCTGTTCAACACCTGGCTCGGGGTCTTCGCCACGGTGGGCGCGATCCTGCTGATCGCCCTGGCCTTTCTCAACGAAGCCATGACCAAGAAGCCCCTGGGCGATGCCAGCGGTTATTCGCAGAAGTCCACGCAACTGGCCACCAGCCATCTGCACAACGCCGAAACCATCCAGGCCATGGGCATGCTCGGCGCGCTGCGCAAGCGCTGGTTCGAGGTGCATTCGCGCTTTCTCGGCCTGCAGAACCAGGCCAGCGACACTGGCGCGGTCATCAGCTCGCTGAGCAAGACCCTGCGCCTGTGCCTGCAATCGCTGGTGCTGGGCCTGGGCGCCTTGCTGGTGATCAAGGGCGACATGACCGCCGGCATGATGATCGCCGGCTCGATCCTGATGGGCCGGGTGCTGAGCCCGATCGACCAGTTGATCGCCGTCTGGAAACAATGGAGCTCCGCCAAGCTGGCCTACCAGCGCCTGGACTCGCTGTTGCAGGCCTTCCCGCCGAGCGACACGGCCATGTCGTTACCTGCGCCCAAGGGCCAGGTGAGTTTCGAGCAGGTCAGCGCCGGCCCGCCGGGCAAGCGCCTGGCGACCCTGCAGCAGGTCAGTTTCAACCTCGGCGCGGGGGAGGTGCTGGGGGTGCTCGGTGCTTCCGGCTCCGGCAAGTCGACCCTGGCCCGGGTGCTGGTGGGGGTATGGCCGACCCTGGCCGGCACGGTGCGCCTGGACGGCGCCGATATCCATCGCTGGAACCGCAATGAACTGGGGCCCCACATCGGCTACCTGCCCCAGGACATCGAGCTGTTTTCCGGCAGCATCGCCGAAAACATCGCGCGTTTTCAGGACACGGACCCGCAAAAGGTGGTGCAGGCTGCGCAACAGGCGGGCGTGCATGAGCTGATCCTGCGCTTGCCCCAGGGCTATGACACCCAGCTGGGGGAGGACGGCAGCGGCCTGTCCGGCGGGCAGAAACAGCGCGTGGCCCTGGCCCGGGCGCTGTACGGCCAGCCGAAGCTGGTGGTGCTCGACGAGCCGAATTCCAACCTCGACACCGTGGGCGAAAGCGCCCTGGCATCGGCCATCGCGCAGATGAAAGCCCAGGGCACCAGCGTGATCCTGGTCACCCATCGTTCCTCCGCCCTGGCCCAGGCCGACAAGCTGCTGGTGTTGAACGAAGGGCGCCTGCAGGCCTTCGGTCCGAGCCAGGAAGTGCTCAAGGCGCTGTCCGGCGGCGCCCAGGCGCAAGCCCAGTCTCACTCCCATGAACAACAGCAGCAGAAAAACTCGGCCCCGGCCGGCTTGAGCATGAGCCGCCAGTACCAGGCACCGACACGGAACCCAGGCGCATGAGCAAGGACAGCGAAATGATGATCGAACAAGGCTACGCGCCGGAGCGTCCCGAGCGCGATGCGCGGTTTTTCGCGCGCATGGGCTGGGTGCTGGCGCTGGTCGGCGCCGGCAGCTTCTTTACCTGGGCCGCCCTGGCGCCGCTGGACCAGGGGATTCCGGTGCAGGGCACGGTGGTGGTCTCGGGCAAGCGCAAGGCCGTGCAGTCCATGAGCGGCGGGGTGGTCAGCCGGATCCTGGTGCGCGAAGGCGAGACGGTGAAGCAGGGCCAGCCGCTGTTCCGCCTGGACCAGACCCAGGTCGAGGCCGATGTGCAGTCGTTGCAGGCCCAGTACCGCATGGCCTGGGCCAGCCTGGCGCGCTGGCAGAGCGAGCGCGACAACCTCAAGCAGGTGGAGTTTCCCCCGGTCCTGAGCGCCAACCCCGACCCGGCCCTGGCCCTGGTGCTGGAAGGCCAGCGGCAATTGTTCAGCAGCCGGCGCGAGGCCTTCGCCCGCGAACAGGCCGGGATCCGCGCCAGTATCGACGGCGCCACCGCGCAACTGGCCGGGATGCGCCGCGCCCGCACCGACCTCGACAGCCAGGCCGATTCCCTGCGCCAGCAGCTGGCCAACCTGCAGCCCTTGGCGGACAACGGCTATATCCCGCGCAACCGGCTGATGGAGTACCAGCGCCAACTGTCCCAGGTGCAGCAGGAGCTGGCGCAGAACACCGGCGAAAGCGGGCGGGTGGAGCAGGGCATCCTCGAATCCAAGCTCAAGTTGCAGCAGCACGGCGAGGAGTACCAGAAGGAAGTACGCAGCCAGCTGGCCGAGGCCCAGCTGAAAAGCCTGACCCTGGAGCAACAGCTGACCTCGGCCGGTTTCGACCTGCAGCACAGCGAAATCCTCGCCCCCGCCGACGGCATCGCGGTCAACCTCGGGGTGCATACCGAGGGCGCTGTGGTGCGGCCCGGGGAGAACCTGCTGGAGATCGTGCCCCAGGACACGCGCCTGGAAGTGGAAGGGCACCTGCCGGTGAACCTGATCGACAAGGTCGGCGGTCACTTGCCGGTGGACATTCTCTTTACCGCCTTCAACCAGAGCCGCACGCCGCGGGTGTCCGGCGAGGTCAGCCTGATCTCCGCCGACCAGATGGTCGATGAAAAGACCGGCGTGCCGTATTACGTGCTGCGCAGCAGCGTCAGCGACCAGGCCATGGAAAAACTCAACGGCCTGGTGATCAAACCGGGCATGCCGGCGGAAATGTTCGTCCGCACCGGCGAGCGCTCGCTGCTCAACTACCTGTTCAAACCCCTGCTCGACCGGGCAGGTTCCGCATTGACCGAGGAATAAGGATGTTCCGTCGCATGAGTCAGCTTTCCATCTTCGGAGCCACAGTCGCCTTGCTGGCATGCTCCAGCGCCCACGCCGCCATGGGGCCGTTCCAGGTCTACGAACAGGCCCTGCGCAACGACCCGGTGTTCCTCGGGGCGATCAAGGAGCGCGACGCGGGCCTCGAGAACCGCATCATCGGCCGCGCCGGGCTGCTGCCGAAGCTCGGCTACAGCTACAACAAGGCGCAGAACAAATCCAAGGTCACCCTCCTCGATACCCGCACGGGCACCCAGCACGAAAACCGCGACTATGGCAGCTACGGTTCGACCTTCACCCTGCAACAGCCGCTGATCGACTACGAAGCCTATGCCGCCTACCGCAAGGGCGTGGCCCAGGCGCTGTTCGCCGACGAGAACTTTCGCGGCAAGAGCCAGGAGTTGCTGGTGCGGGTGCTGAGCTTCTACACCCAGGCGCTGTTCGCCCAGGACCAGATCGACATCGCCCAGGCCAAGAAGAAGGCCTTCGAGCAGCAGTTCCAGCAGAACGAACACATGTTCCGCCAGGGCGAGGGCACCCGGACCGACATTCTCGAAGCCGAGTCGCGCTACGAACTGGCCACCGCCGAGGAGATCGAGGCCCGGGACGAACAGGACGCGGCGCTGCGCGAGTTGGGCGCGTTGATCGGCGAGCCGACCGTGGACATCCGCGACCTGGAGCCGTTGAACGAGCAGTTCGAGTCCTTCACCCTGGCGCCGGCCAATTACGACGCCTGGCATGAACTCGCGATCAGCAACAACCCGAACCTGGCGTCCCAGCGCCAGGCCGTGGAAGTGGCGCGTTACGAAGTCGAGCGCAACCGTGCCGGCCATCTGCCGCGGCTCAGCGCCTACGCCACCTCGCGCAAGGTCGAGTCCGAGAGCGGCAACACCTACAACCAGCGCTACGACACCAACACCATCGGCATCGAAATCAGCATGCCGCTGTACGCCGGCGGCGGTGTGTCGGCGGCCACCCGCCAGGCCAGCCGGACCATGGAGCAGGCCGAGTACGAGCTGGACTCTCAGACCCGCACCACCCTGATCGAGCTGCGGCGCCAGTTCAGCGCCTGCCTGTCCGGGGTCAGCAAGCTGCGGGCCTATCAGAAGGCGCTGACCTCGGCCGAAGCGCTGGTGATCTCGACCAAGCAAAGCATCCTCGGCGGCGAACGGGTCAACCTCGACGCGCTGAACGCCGAACAGCAGCTGTACACCACCCGCCGCGACCTGGCGCAGGCCCGCTACGACTACCTGATGGCCTGGACCAAGTTGCACTTCTACGCAGGCACCCTGCGCGAAGACGACCTGGCTCGGGTCGACGAGGCCTTCAGGCCCCGCTCATGAACTGACATCAAAGGCGGCCGCGGACGGCCCGACCTGACATTTTCGACAAAAACAAAAAACGAGAAGTCATCACATGGATAGACGTTTTTATCAGCTCAAGGCGCTGAGTCGCCGCTCGTTGTTGCTCCGTTCCACCCTGTTGCTGTTGCCTGCTGCGCTGCCCGGCGCGGTCCAGGCGCAGTATCAGGAGCTGGGCCAGCCGGGCTCGCCGGCCAGCTGGCAGTCGGCCGAATACAACCAGGATTGGGGCCTGGAACGCATGGGGGCCAGTGCCGCCTACGCCGCCGGCATCACCGGCAGCGGGGTGAAGATCGGCGCCCTGGACTCAGGGTTCGACGCCAGCCATGGCGAAGCCTCGCCCGACCGCTTCCACGGCGTCACCGCCACCGGCACCTATGTCGATGGCACGCCGTTCAGCGTCTCCGGGGTGCTCAACGGCAACAACGACAGCCATGGCACCCACGTCACCGGCACCATGGCCGCGGCCCGCGACGGCATCGGCATGCACGGCGTGGCGTTCAACGCCCAGCTCTACGTCGGCAACACCAACAAGAACGACAGTTTCCTCTTCGGCCCGACCCCGGACCCGCGTTACTTCAGGGCGGTCTACGGCGCCTTGGCGGATGCCGGGGTGCGGGCCATCAACAACAGTTGGGGCAGCCAGCCGCCGGGTGTCAGCTACCAGACCCTGGGGGATTTGCAGGCCGCCTACGCCCAGCATTACGACCAGGGCACCTGGCTGGACGCGGCCGCTGATATCTCGCGCCAGGGCGTGATCAACGTATTCAGCGCCGGCAACAGCGGCTATGCCAATGCCAGCGTGCGCGCGGCGCTGCCGTATTTCCAGCCGGACCTGGAAGGCCATTGGCTGGCGGTGTCCGGCCTGGATGCCAACAACCAGCAGCGCTACAACCAGTGCGGCGCGGCCAAGTACTGGTGTGTGGCCGCGCCCGGGCGGCTGATCTCCAGCACCGTGCCCGGCGGCGGCTATGCCACCAAGTCCGGCACCTCGATGGCCGCGCCCCATGCCAGCGGCGCCCTGGCCCTGGTGATGGAGCGTTATCCCTACATGAACAACCAGCAGGCCCTGGAGGTGCTGCTGACCACCGCCACCCAACTGGACGGCTCGGTCACCGAAGGGCCCACCAGCCGGGTTGGCTGGGGCGTGCCCAACCTGGAGCGGGCGATGCGCGGGCCGGGGCAGTTGCTGGGAACGTTCGACGCCAACCTGGGCGCCGGGCAGCGCGACCTCTGGAGCAACGACATCTCGGACAAGGCGCTGTTGCAGCGCCAGGGCGAAGACGCCGCCGAGCATACGGCCTGGCAACAGACCCTCAAGGACCGGGGCTGGGAACACGGCCTGGGCGCCGGCGCCAGCCAGCAGGACAAGACCGACTATGCGGTCGGCATGGCCCGGGACGCTGCCGCGGCGCAACGGGTGTATCAAGGCAGCCTGGTCAAGTCCGGCGCCGGGCAACTGATTCTCAGCGGCAGCAACAGCTATCGCGGCGCGACCACGGTCAACGCCGGCCTGCTGACGGTCAACGGTTCCCTGGCCTCCGCGGTCACGGTCAATGCCGGCGGCACCCTCGGTGGTTCCGGGCGGGTCGGCGCGCTGCTGGCCAACAGCGGCGCCACCGTGGCCCCGGGCAACTCCATCGGCACCTTGCAGGTGGCGGGGGATGTGACCTTCCAGCCGGGCTCGACCTATGCGGTGGAACTGTCGCCCACCAGCAGCGACCGCATCGTGGCCGGGGGCAAGGCCACGCTGAACGGCGCCGGGGTCACCCTGGCCCTGGAAAACAGTCCGCAACTGCTCAGCGTGGAGCAGACTCAAAGCCTGATCGGCCGCCAGTACTCGATCCTCCAGGCGGCCAACGGCATCGACGGCCGTTTCGGCGCGGTGCAGCCCGACTACCTGTTCCTCGGCGGCAGCCTCGATTACTCGGCCAGCGCGGTACAACTGAGCATCGGGCGTAACGCCACTTCGTTCGCCAGCGTCGGCCTGACCCCGAACCAGCGCGCCGTGGCGGCCGCCGCCGAGCAGTTGGGCGCCGGCAACCCGGTGTACGAAAGCCTGTTGCGCTCGCCGAACGCGGCGGTGGCGCAGCAAGGATTCCAGCAGTTGTCCGGGGAGATCTATCCGGCCCTGGGCTCGATGCTGCTCAACGACAGCCGCTACCTGCGCGAAGCGGTGGGCGAGCGCTTGCAGGTGCCTGGCGCGTCGGCCCAGGGCCAGGGCAATGCCTGGCTCAAGGTCCTGGGCGCCTGGGGCAAGAACGACGGCGACCACGACACCGAGGCCTACAACACCTCCATCGGCGGCCTGCTGCTGGGGGCCGACGGCGCGCTCAGCGACAGCACGCGCCTGGGCGCCTTCGCCGGCTACAGCGACAGCTCCCTGAGCATGGGCGGCGGCACCCACTCCAAGGCCTCGGTGGACAGCTATCACCTGGGCACCTACCTCGGCCACGAGCTGGGCGCCTGGCGCCTGAGCGCGGGCGCGGCCCACAGCTGGCATCGCGCCGACGTCACGCGCGACCTGCAATGGGCCGAGGTCAGCGGCAAACAGAAAGCCAAGGTCGATGCCCGCACCAGCCAGGTGTTCGGCGAGGCGGCCTATAGCCTGGACCTGCCGGCGCTGGCCCTGGAGCCTTTCGGCAACCTGGCGTATGTGCACCTGCACCGCGACAGCTTCAAGGAGAAGGGCGATGCCGCGGCATTGCAGGGCGGCAGCGACAGTCGCGAAGCCGTGCTCAGCACCCTGGGCCTGCGCGCCGTGAAGAGCCTCGAGCTGTCCGGGCAGACCCGCCTGGACCTGTCCGGCTCCCTGGGCTGGCAGCACAACCTCAGCGATACCCGGGCCGAAGAACACCTGGCCTTCGCCGCCGGCGGCACGCCGTTCAGCGTCGAAAGCACGTCCCTGGCACGCAATGCGGCGCTGGTCGGGGCCCAGGCCAGCCTGGCCCTGAGCCGGGACCTGCGCCTGAGCCTGGATTACCAGGGCCAGCTGGCCAGCGGCGAGAAGCACCACGGGGCAGGGCTGAGCCTCAACTGGCAGTTCTGAGCCCACGCTTTGACAGCAGCCTGGCGTCGCAAGGTCGCGGCGCCAGGGCCATCCCTATCGGCACAGCGCGGGCCGCCATTGGCGGGCCGGCTGCTCGATGAAGCAACAGGCGCCGGCTACAGGCGCACTGCGTTTAACAAGAAAACCAAGATCAGCAGGAAAACTAAGGACGGTACGGATGAAATACAGCTTTATGGCGGCTGCTCCGGCAGCCAACAGCCTGGTGCGCGCTTCGTGTGGCGCCTTGATCTGCGGCCTGGCCGTGGCGGGCGGCGCCCAGGCCGCGCCTTATGTGGAAAGCGGCCAGGCGGGCAATCCCGGTAGCTGGCGCAGCGCCGAATTCAATGCCGAGTGGGGGCTGGGGGCGATCCATGCCGAAGACGCCTATGCCGCCGGCTATAGCGGCAAGGGCGTCAAGCTGGGGATCTTCGACCAGCCGGTGTACGCCCAGCACCCGGAATTCAGCGGCGCCGACAAGGTGATCACCCTGGTCACCAGCGGCATTCGCGAATACACCGACCCTTACATCCCGGTCAAAGCCGGCGACGCCTTTCGCTATGACGGCACGCCTTCGGTGGGCTCCGACGGCAAGCTTGGCTCCCACGGCACCCACGTCGGCGGTATCGCCGCCGGCAGCCGCGATGGCGGGCCGATGCACGGCGTGGCCTACGGCGCACAGATCATCAGCGCCGACAACGGCGACCCGGGCCCGGAGGACGGGATCATTCTCGGCAACGACGGCGCGGTGTACCGGGCCGGTTGGGACGCCCTGGTGAACAGCGGCGCGCGAATCATCAACAACAGCTGGGGCATCGGTATCACCGACCGCTTCGACCAGGGCGGCCGCGACCCGGCGTTCCCGCATTTCACGGTGCAGGACGCCCAGTTGCAGTTCGACCAGATCCGGCCGCTGCTGGGCACCCGCCAGGGCGGCGCCTACAGCGGGGCGATCGATGCCGCCCGCGGTGGCGTGCTGACCATCTTCGCCGCCGGTAACGACTACAACCTGAACAACCCGGACGCCATCGCCGGCCTGGCCTATTTCGTTCCGGAAATCGCCCCGAACTGGATGACGGTGGCGGCGTTGCAGAAGAACCCGGACACCAGCAGCCCCAACCCTTTCACCCTCAGCACCTTCTCCTCGCGTTGCGGCTACACCGCGAGCTTCTGCGTCTCGGCGCCGGGGACCCGGGTCTACAGCGCGGTGATCGGCGGCACCAGCCTGGACAACATGACCGTCGGTTACGGCAACAAGAGCGGCACCTCCATGGCCGCGCCTCATGTGGCGGGCGCGGCGGCGGTGCTGATGGAGCGCTTCCCGTACATGAGCGGCTCGCAGATCGCCACGGTGCTGCGTACCACCGCCACCGACATGGGCGCTCCGGGCATCGACGCCCTGTACGGCTGGGGCATGATCGACCTGCGCAAGGGCATCGACGGCCCGGGCATGTTCATTACCGAGGCGGACATTCCCGAGGAGTTCCGGATCCAGGGCGCCTACGGTTCCGGCCAGTTCGTGGCCGACCTGCCCGGCATCGGCGCGGTGGTGGATGCCGGCAAGCCGACCCAGCGGCTGTGCACCGACGTGCATTGCGGCCTGGATACCTGGCGCAACGACATTTCCGGGCATGGCGGCCTGACCAAGCAGGGCATCGGCACCCTGGTGCTCACCGGCAACAACAGCTACAGCGGCCCGACCCTGGTCAACCAGGGACGCCTGGCCGTCAATGGCACGCTGGCCTCCAACGTGACGGTCAACGACAGCGGCATTCTCGGTGGTAACGGGCGCATCGCGTCGCTGACCGCCAACCGTGGCGGTACCGTGGCCCCGGGCAACTCCATCGGCACCTTGCAGGTGGCGGGCGACGTGACCCTGCAGCCGGGTTCGACCTACGCGGTGGAGCTGTCGCCCACCAGCAGCGACCAGATCGTTGCCGGCGGCAAGGCCACCATCGGCGGGGCGAACGTGACCCTGGCCCTGGAAAACAGCCCGACCCTGCTCAGCGCCAGCGAGGCGCGCAGCCTGTTGGGCCGGCAGTACAACATCCTGCAGGCCGCCGGTGGCATCGATGGGCGTTTCGCGTCGATCGCGCCGAATTACCTGTTCCTCGGTGGCAACCTCGACTACAGCGCGGGCGGCGTGCAGTTGCAGGTGCAGCGCAACGGGACGTCCTTCAGCGAGGTCGGCCTGACTCCGAACCAGCGTTCCGTGGCGGCCGCCGCCGAGCAGTTGGGCGCGGGCAATCCGGTGTACGAAAGCCTGCTGCTGTCGGCGGACGCCGCCAGCGCCCAGCAAGCCTTCCAGCAACTGACCGGGGAAATCCACCCAGCCATCGGCACGCTGCTGATCAACGACAGCCGCCAACTGCGCAATGCCGTGGGCGACCGCCTGCGCCAGGACGGCCTGCTCGATTCGTCGGCGCCGACCACCGCCGACAACAACGTCTGGTTCAAGGCACTTGGCGCCTGGGGCAAGGCCGACGGCGGTTATGACAACGCCGACTACACCACCTCGATCGGCGGCCTGCTGGTCGGTGTCGACGGGCTGGTTGCCGAGGACACCCGCCTCGGGCTGTTCACCGGCTATAGCGACAGCTCCCTGAGCATGGGCGACGGCACCCATTCCTCGGCCTCGGTGGACAGCTATCACCTGGGTGCCTACCTGGGCCATCAGCTGGATGCCGTGCGCCTGAGCGTCGGCGGTTCCTACAGCTGGAGTCGCATCGATGTGAAGCGCGACCTGCAATACGGCGAGTTCTCGGACCGGCAGAAGGTCAAGCGCGATGCCCAGACCGCCCAGGTGTTCACCGAAGCGGCGTGGCAAGTGACGCTGCCCGGCGTGGCGCTGGAGCCTTTCGCCAACCTGGCCTACGTGCATGTGGGCAGCGACAGCTTCCACGAAAAGGGCGGGGCAACGGCGCTCAAGGGCGGCGACGACAACCGCGACGCGGTGCTCTCGACTCTTGGCCTGCGCGCCAGCAAACGCTTCGCCCTGGCCGAGGCCCGGCAGCTGGAGCTGGCCGGTACCCTGGGTTGGCAGCATAACTTCAGCGACATCAACTCGGAGCAGCACCTGGCTTTTGCCAATGGCAGTTCGTTCAACATACAGAGCGTTGCGCTGGATCGTAACGCTGCTGTGGTCGGGGCGCGCGCCGGGCTGCTGCTGGGGCGCGATACCCGGGTAAACCTGGACTACAACGGCCTGCTGGGTTCTCGGGACAAGAGTCATGGGGTCGGCCTGACCCTGGACTGGCAGTTCTGAGGCCGATACAGGCCAATGACCATAAAAGCGAGGTATACACATGGGTGTATTTGATTACCGGAATTTCACGGGCGAGGCGGGCAAGGCGTTGTACGCCGATGCCCTGGAGCTGACGCTCTACGCCTACGCCCCCACCGGGCAGCCGCTGGCGTCGGGCTGGACGTCGATTTCCGCGGGGCAACTGGGCTATCAGGGCAAGGTCGGGGCGCAAGGCACCTTCTTCGGCGAGAAGGACGGCTTCACCAGCGCCGAAGTGGAAGTGCTGGGGCGCTACGATGAGGCCGGCAAGCTGCTGTCGATCGGCATCGCCTTTCGCGGCACCGGCGGGCTGGGCTTCAGCGATACCCTGGGCGACATCAAGAACAACCTGCTGGCGGCGGTCGGGCCGGTGGGCTATGCACGGGACTACAGCAAGAACGCCTTCGACAACCTGCTCAAGAGTGTCGCCGACTTCGCTGCGGCCCAGGGGCTGAGCGGCCAGGATGTGCTGGTCAGCGGCCACAGCCTGGGCGGCCTGGGGGTCAACAGCCTGGCGGAACTGAGCGGCACTGACTGGGGCGGCTTCTACGCCGACGCCCGTTATGTAGCGTTCGCCTCGCCGACCCAGAGCGCGGGCGGCAACGTGCTGAACATCGGCTACGAAAACGATCCGGTGTTCCGGGTGCTCGACGGCACCACGTTCAATGCCTCGTCCCTGGGGGCCCACGACCAGCCCCAGGCCTCGGCGACCAACAACATCGTCAACTTCAATGAGCACTACGCCTCGACCCTGGAGAACCTGCTGCCGCAGAGCATCCTCAACCCGCTGTCGTGGAAAGCCCACGGTTCCGCGGGTTACGCCGATGGCCTGAACCGGGTGGTCGACTCCGCGTTCTACGACCTGACCAGCAAGGACTCGACGCTGATCGTCTCCACGCTGGCCGAGGCCAGCCGTGGCAAGACCTGGGTCGAAGACCTCAACCGCAACGCCGAGCCGCACAAGGGCAGCACCTTCATCTTCGGCACCGACGGCAACGATCTGCTCAAGGGCGGGCGTGGCAACGACTTCATCGAGGGGCGTGACGGCAACGACACCTTCCGCGATGACGGCGGCTACAACATCCTGCTCGGCGGCAAGGGCCACAACGTCTTCGACCTGCAGCAGTCGCTGAGTCAATTCAGCGTGGTCAACGATGGCGACGGCAGCCTGTATGTGCGCGATGCCTATGGTGGCATCAGCATGACCCGGGACATCGGCGCGCTGGTGAGCAAGGAGCCGGGGTTCGCCTGGGGCCTGTTCAGCAAGGAAGTGACCCACAGCGTGACCGACCAGGGCCTGCTGGCCGGCAACCAGCTGACCGCCTACAACCACTCGCTCAATGGCGACGCCTACGGCAATGCGCTGGTGGCCAGCGTCAATGGCGACTGGTTGTTCGGGCACGGTGGCGACGACGTGCTGCGCAGCGACAAGAGCGACGTGACCTTTGTCGGCGGCGCCGGCAACGATGTCATCTACTCCCACGGCGGTGGCGCCAACACCTTCCTGTTCAGCGGCGCCTTCGGTTTCGACAGCATCCATGGCTACCAGGGCAGCGACAAGCTGGTGTTCATGGGCGTGGCGGGCGCGGGGCAGGGCTACGACTACACCCAGCACCTGACACAGAGCGGCCAGGACACCCTGCTCAGCGTCGGCGACTACGCCGTCACGCTGGTCGGGATCGCTCCGGACAGCCTCTCCGGCACGGGGATCGTCTTTGCATAAATAGAGAGCAACAACAGGCATTGCACTAAGGGCGGGGCGTCGGCGTAAGACGCCCCGTTCGCGTGAGCTATCTCGGACTGGTCAAACAACGAAAGAGAGAGGCAATACCATGGGTGTGTATGACTATAAAAACTTCGGCACAGAAGATTCCAAGGCGCTGTTTTCCGACGCCCTGGCGATCACGCTGTATTCCTATCACAACCTCGACAACGGCTTTGCCACGGGTTACCAGCACAACGGCTTCGGCCTCGGCCTGCCGGCCACGCTGGTGACGGCACTGATCGGCGGCAGCGATTCCCAAGGGGTGATTCCCGGGCTGCCGTGGAACCCCGACTCGGAAAAGGCCGCCCTGGAGGCGGTGAAAAAGGCCGGCTGGACGCCCATCGGCGCCTCCCAGCTGGGCTACGACGGCAAGACCGACTTCAGGGGCACCTACTACGGAGAGAAGGCCGGCTACACCACGGCCCAGGTGGAAGTCCTCGGCAAGTACGACAGCCAGGGCCACCTGACCTCCATCGGCATCGCCTTTCGCGGCACCAGCGGACCCCGTGAGTCGGTGATCGGCGACACCATCGGCGACGCGATCAACGACCTGATGGCGGCGCTGGGGCCCAAGGACTACGCGAAAAACTACGCTGGCGAAGCCTTCGGTTCGCTGCTCGCCGATGTCGCGGCCTTCGCCCGGGCCAATGGCCTGAGCGGCAAGGACGTACTGGTCAGCGGCCACAGCCTAGGCGGCCTGGCGGTCAACAGCCTGGCGGACCTGAGCGGCGAACGCTGGTCGGGCTTCTTCAAGGATTCCAAGTACGTGGCCTATGCCTCGCCGACCCAGAGCGCGGGGGACAAGGTGCTGAATATCGGCTACGAGAACGATCCGGTGTTCCGTGCCCTCGACGGTTCCTCGTTCAACCTGTCGACCCTTGGCGTGCATGACACGGCACAGGCCTCGGCGACCAACAACATCGTCAGTTTCAACGATCACTACGCCTCGGCGATCTGGAATGCGTTGCCGTTCTCCATCGTCAACGTGCCCACCTGGCTGACGCACCTGCCCACCGGTTACGGCGACGGCATGACACGGATCCTCGAGTCGAAGTTCTACGACCTGACCAGCAAGGATTCGACCATCGTCGTCGCCAACCTGTCGGACCCGGCGCGGGCCACCACCTGGGTCCAGGACCTCAATCGCAACGCCGAAACCCACAAGGGCAGCACCTTCATCATCGGCAGCGACGGCAACGACCTGATCCAGGGCGGCCAGGGCAACGACTACCTGGAGGGCCGCGCCGGCGACGATACCTTCCGCGATGCCGGTGGCTACAACATCCTGTTGGGCGGCCAGGGCCACAACACCCTGGACCTGCAGCAGTCGGTGCACAACTTCAGCTTCGCCAACGACGGCGCCGGCACCCTGTATGTGCGCGATGCCAATGGCGGCATCAGCATCACCCGGGATATCGGTGCCATCGTCAGCAAGGAGCCGGGTTTGCTCTGGGGCCTGTTCAAGGACGACGTGACCCACAGCGTTACCGACAAGGGCCTGCTGGCGGGGAGCAACCTGACCCAGTACGCCTCGTCGGTGAAGGGCGACGCGGCGGCCAATACCCTGACCGCCCACGCCGGCGGCGACTGGCTGTTCGGCCTGGACGGCGACGACCACCTGATCGGCGGCCGGGGCAACGATGTGCTGGTGGGAGGCGCGGGCAACGACCTGCTGGAGTCGGGCGGGGGCAGCAACACCTTCCTGTTCAGCGGCGACTTCGGCCATGACCGCGTGCTGGGTTACCAGGGCAGCGACAAACTGGTGTTCCTCGGCGTCGAAGGCGTCGGCGCGAACACCGATTTGCGCGCCCATGCCAGCACCGTGGGCAGCGACACCTTGCTGACCTTCGGCGGCGATTCGGTGACCCTGGTGGGCGTCAGCCTGGACAGCCTCAACGGCGCGAACATCACCATCGCTTGAAGAGGGGCCGCGTAGGGCGGGGCGTTTGTCCTGCGCGGTCTGGCGTCCTCTCTGCCTGCGCTTTTGTGGCAAGTCGCCCGACAGGGGCCCGAAGGGTGACCTGGCACGCTGCACATGACTCCAATACCTGTCCGCCCATGGCCCACCGGTCGATAAGTACCGGCCCCTGGCCAGGCGGCGCGATGGCGCGAGCGCGTTCGGTGGCGATTAAAGTCCGCGGCCGGCCACGCGTTATCCAGACAGGCAGCCGCTGCCCAGGCCGCGGCTGAGGCTCAAGTGATTGGCAGGAGAAAGGCAAGGTGAGTGATAACCCGAGGTATGGCATCGGTCTGGCGCTGGTCCTGGCGGCAGGCAGCACAATGGCCGAGGACCTGCCGGCGCAGTCGATTCTGCAGCGCTTCGGTGTGACCCCTGAGCAGCTACCGGCGGCGGTGCCGGGCCAGGCAGCGGAGCCTGAGCAGGACAGTCGCTTTCGTATCGACGCCGAACAGCCCTGGGTGAACGTGACGCTGGGGGAGGGCAAGCAGCCTGAAACCACCGGCAATATCAGTATCGATAATGCGGCGGCCCGAGAGTTCGAGCGTTGTCGGCAAGTGCGCAGGGAACTGCAGCGACGGGGGGAGCAGCGCTACATTTCCTGCGATGACAGCGTGCCGGGGCAGCACCCGGCGCCCTGGTCGCCCTGAGGACGACCAGGCTCGAGGGCTCAGTCCTCTTGGCGGACGGTGGCGACATCATCCGCCTTGACGCGGATCTTCTTGCCGGAGATGTCGACGAATTCGTAGAACCCGTCGCTGGTCTTGGTTTTAGGGATGTCCTTGGTCAGGTATTGCGTGCCGTTCTGCAGGGTCACCACGGTCGGCGTGGCGCAGCCGCCCAGCGCCAGGAAGGCTGCAACGGCCAACGGCAGGGCCAGGTTTTTGACGTTCATAGACAAATCTCTCTTCAGGAATCCTGTGAGTCCACCCACGTTTGGCGGCTCGCAACTATACGGCTATCCGCCCGTTGGTGTAGTTAAGAGTCAGAAAGTTCTGAGGTAGTGCAGAAACTAGTGCAAAAAAACTAGTGCAAAACCTCTGACGCCGCTGATCCAATACCATTTGCCAGGCCAGGGGGCACCTGATATCTGTATGCATAACCAGTATCAATCTCTCTGTGGCGCCCTTGTCCCGTGACTTCCAACCCCCTGGAAAACCCGCTTTATTACCTGCATAACTTCCAGCAGGTGCTGGCCTGGCTCGAACTGCGTTATGCCGATGTGCTGTCGCCCGAAGAGCGTGGGTTCATCGCCGACTTCTCGGCCCTGGCCGAGCCATCCCAGGCCTTGCTGGTGCGCATGATCATGCGCAAGGGCTGTCATTTTCGCACGACCCGGCTGGCCTATGAGGAAATTGGTGACACCCGGACGGCGGCGGCGCCGCTGGTGCGCCTGGGCTGGGTCGACGAACAGGCGCCGCTGACCCTGGAAGAGCTGTTCGGCCTGCTGCAGAAGGCCGAGATCCTCCACGGCTTCCGCGCCGCGATCGATCAGCCCAAGGGCCGCAAGTCCGACTGGCTGGAGGCGCTGGCGCCGTTGTTCGACGAGCCGCGCAGCCTGGGCCAATGGTGTCCCGAACTCGAAGACGGGGTGTACAGCCTGACCGTCATGGCGCTGTGCGACCGCTTGCGCCTGATGTTCTTCGGCAACCTGTACCAGGACTGGTCGGAGTTCGTCCTGGCCGACCTGGGCATCTTCACCTACGAGAAGGTCGAATTGGGCGACGACGCCCGGGCCTTGCGCAGCCGCGCCGACGTCGAGGATTTCCTGTACCTGGAGGACTGCCGGCAGCGCTTCGAAAGCGGCGCGGCGCTGAATGAGGTACTGGCGGGCATCCAGGCGTTCGCCAGCGACAACCCCTGGCTGCAACGGCGCCAGGCCAAGCTGCTGTTCCTGCTGGGCCAGCACTGCGAGCGGCTCGCCGACTGGCCGCTGGCTGAGACGATCTACCGGGCCTGCGCTTACCCCGGGGCGCGAATGCGCCTGATCCGGGTGCTGGAGCGCAGTGGCGACTACCCCCAGGCCCTGGTCCTGGCCGAGGCGGCCGGACTGGCCCCGCAGAGTGCGGCCGAACAGCAGCAACTGCTGCGGGTGCTGCCGCGGCTACGGCGCAAACTGGGTGGCCCGGCCACGCCACGGGGCGGTGTGCGCCCGATGCAGCGCCTGGACCTCGAGCTGCCGCGGGTCGACCCGGAGTTGTCGGTGGAATTCCACGTCCAGGCCCACCTCCATGAGGCCGAGGCGCCGGTGCATTACGTGGAGAACAGCCTGATCAATTCGCTGTTCGGGCTGCTGTGCTGGCCGGCGATCTTCGCGCCGCTGCCCGGGGCGTTCTTCCACCCGTTCCAGCGCGGGCCGGCAGACCTGTTGAGCGAGGATTTCCATGCCCGGCGCGCCGATCTGTTCCAGGCCTGCCTGGCGGAGCTGGACGACGGGCGTTACAGGCAGACCATTCGCCAGCGCTACCTCGACAAGTGGGGCGTGCAATCGCCATTCGTGTTCTGGGGCGCCCTCAGCGAAGAGCTGCTGGAACAGGCCCTGGCCTGCCTGCCGGCACAGCACCTGCGGCACTGGTTCGAGCGCCTGCTGCAGGACATCAAGGCCAACCGCGCCGGCATGCCGGACCTGATCCAGTTCTGGCCGCGGCAGAAGACCTACCGGATGATCGAGGTCAAGGGCCCGGGCGACCGCCTGCAGGACAACCAACTGCGCTGGCTGGAGTTCTGCCAGCAGCACCAGATGCCGGTGGCGGTCTGCTACGTGCAATGGGCGGAGCCGCAGGGGTGACCTACCGCATCGCGGTACGGGCGCTGTGCGAGTTCACCGCCAAGGCCGGCGACCTCGACCTGCGCTTCACCCCGTCGCCCACGGCGCTGGAAGGCATCCAGGGCCATCGCACGGTGGCGGCGCGGCGCAACGCGAACTACCAGAGCGAGGTGGCGCTCGAAGGCCGCTTCGGCGCCTTGACGGTCAAGGGCCGGGCGGACGGTTACGACCCGGACGCCAACCTGCTGGAAGAGGTCAAGACCTACCGCGGCGACCTCGAACGCATGCCGGCCAACCACCGCCAGCTGCATTGGGCCCAGGCCAGGATCTATGGCTGGCTTCTCTGCCAGCAGTTGCAACTGCGCAGCATCCGCCTGGCACTGGTGTACTTCGACATCCTCAGCGAGGCCGAGACCTCACTGGTGGAGGAGCACGACGCCCAGGCCCTGGAGCAGTTCTTCAACCGCCAATGCAGCCTGTTCCTGCAATGGGCCGCACAGGAACTGGCCCATCGCAGCGCCCGGGACCAGGCCATGGCGGCGCTGCGCTTTCCCCACGCCGATTTCCGCCCGGGGCAACGCCAGCTGGCCGAGTCGGTGTACAAGGCGGTGAGCACCGGGCGCTGCCTGATGGCCCAGGCACCGACGGGGATCGGCAAAACCCTGGGCACGCTGTTTCCGATGTTCAAGGCCATGCCCGGGCAGCAACTGGACAAGCTGTTCTTCCTGACCGCCAAGACCCCGGGGCGCAAACTGGCGCTGGATGCCGCCGGGGTACTGTTCGAGCACAGCCCCGGGTTGCCGCTGCGGGTGCTGGAGCTGGTGGCCCGGGACAAGGCCTGCGAGCATCCGGAGCTGGCCTGCCATGGCGAGTCCTGCCCGCTGGCCAGGGGCTTCTACGATCGTCTGCCGGCCGCACGCCAGGCGGCGAGCCAGGTGCCGCTGCTGGACCAGCAGGCACTGCGCGAGATCGCCCTGGAACATGGGTTGTGCCCCTATTACCTGAGCCAGGAAATGGCCCGCTGGAGCGATCTGCTGGTAGCGGACTACAACTATTACTTCGACTTCAGCGCCTTGCTGTTCGGCCTGGCGCAGGCCAACCAGTGGCGAGTCGCGGCGCTGGTGGACGAAGCCCATAACCTGGTGGAGCGGGGGCGCTCGATGTACAGCGCCAGTCTCGATCAGTACCAGCTGGACAGCGTGCGCCAGGTTGCGCCGCAGGCGCTGAAGAACCCCCTGCAACGACTCAATCGGGAATGGAATGCCCTGCACAAGGAGCAGCGGCGGCCCTACCAGGCCTATGACCAGGCGCCGGCACCGCTGCTCAAGGCGTTGACGCTGTGTCTCTCGGCGATCGGCGACTACCTCAACGACCACCCGCAGGGGGTGGACAGTCGGCTGCAGGGTTTCTATTTCGAGGCGCTGCACTTCGCCCGGGTGGCCGAGCTGTTCGACCGGCAGTTCCTGTTCGATATCAGCAAGCGCGAGCTCAATGCCCGGCGCAGCCTGTCCGAACTCTGCCTGCGCAACGTGGTGCCGGCCGGGTTCCTGGCGCCGCGGCTGAGTGCGGCGCGCAGCACGGTGCTGTTCTCGGCGACCCTCAACCCCTGGCACTACTATCGCGACCTGCTGGGGCTGCCGGACAACACGGTGTGGATGGACGTGGCGTCGCCGTTCAGTGCGGAGCAGCTGGAGGTGCGGATCGTCAGTCGCATCTCCACCCGTTTCGCCCAGCGCCAGGCCTCCCTGGCGCCGATCGTCGAGCTGATCGCCACCCAGTTCCGCCAGCGCCCCGGCAACTACCTGGCGTTTTTCAGCAGCTTCGATTACCTGCAGCAGGTGGCCAGCCTGCTGGCCGAACGGCACCCGGAGATTCCCTTGTGGCAGCAGTCCCGAGGGATGGACGAGGGGCAACGCCAGGGCTTTCTCGAGCGTTTCGACGCCGATGGCCAGGGGGTGGGTTTCGCCGTGCTGGGCGGGGCGTTCGGCGAGGGCATCGACCTGGCGGGGTCGCGGCTGATCGGCGCCTTTATCGCCACCCTGGGCCTGGCCCAGTTGAACCCGGTGAACGAGCAACTGAAGCGGCGCATGGCGGCGATCTTCGGCGCCGGCTACGACTACACCTACCTGTACCCGGGCCTGCAGAAGGTGGTGCAGGCCGCGGGCCGGGTGATCCGCAGCCAGCAGGACCGTGGCGTGGTGATGCTGATCGACGACCGCTTCGCCGAGCCCCGGGTCCGGCAATTGCTACCGGGCTGGTGGGCGCTCGATGCACCTGCCGGGCCCGCTGGCCAATGAGTGGCTCTCAGCGGTTGTCGGAGGGGGTTGCATCCTGCACTGCGCGGATAAACCGGCGCAGGGTCTGGCCGGGGCCGGTGCGGAAGACGGTGGGTCTCGGCTGGCCTTCGTCCGCGGCGATGAAGACGAAGTGATCGCCTTCCAGCTGATAGCTGGCGGGCAAGTGCTTGCCGCTATCGGCGCCGATGGAGTCGACCCAGGTAATGGACTTGGGTTGAGTGCTGGCATCGAGGGTAAAACGCCCGGCGAGCAGCAGCTCGCCTTCCAGGGTCACCACGCGGAACCCTTGCCCCGAAATCAGGGTCAGGGCTCCTGGTGCGCCGTGCTCGTCGGGTGGATCGATGACCCCGTTGTCCTCGAACGCTACCTGTTCCCAGGCACCTTGAAGTTGTTGCAGGTCAAGCAGGTCAGCAGCTGTCATCGACGTTCGGGCCTTGTGTCGTGGCGGGTTGGGGCAGGGCTCAATTGAAGACGTTGCGGCCGATGCAGTACGTCAGCAGGTCCTGATCGCTCTCGACTTCCAGTTTGCGCATGGCGGAAATCTTCTGCGCGCTGATGGTCTTCGAGCTGCGGTTCTGGCTGCGGGCAATCTCACTGACGCTCTTGCCGGCCACGAACAGGCGCAGAATCTCGAACTCCTTGGGCGAGAGCATGGAGATCCGGTCGTCGATGCTGGCGTTGGACTCGATGACCGAGGTGGGCGCGGGCTCCAGGCTCTGATAGGAGCCCCGTTCGACGATGGTCTTGAGTGCCACCTGGATTTCATTGTGCAGCTGGCTTTTCTGGATCACCCCGACCACACCCAGCTCATGCAGACGCGTCAGGATCAACTGGTTGGAAATCATGGTCAGGATCAGTATCTGCAGGCGCGGGTAGTGGCGCTTCAGGTACTCGATCAGCTTGAGGCCGTCACCATAAGGCGAGTCCCCCGGCATGTTGTAGTCGGTGATGACGATATCGACCGGCTGTTGTTCGAGCAGCTCGATCAGGCCCTGGGAACTGATGGCTTCGCCGACGATCTCGAAGTTTTTTTCTCGCTCCATCAACTCGCGAACCCCGAGCAGCACAATCGGGTGATCGTCGGCGATGACTACTTTAAATTTTTCCATGTCTAGCCACTCGTAATGCGCCGGTTGGTGAGGAGGAAGAGTAAGGGATTGCGTTCATGAAATCTTGTCGCGCCTCAGTCAAGTGCATTAAGAATATTCGTCAAGCTCTGGATCAGGCTTTCCACCTCGACAGTCACGGAAGGGGTAATGGCGTCCTGCAGGATCCGGGATTCCAGCTCGGCGCAGTTTTTCGCCAGCGTCGCCAGTTGCACCGCACCCAGTGCCCCGGCGGCACTGTGCAAGCGTTCGGCGAGCTTCTTCGCGTCCTGGGCCTGGAGTGCGTCCGTCACGCTCTGGACGTCCTGGCGCATGGTGGTAATGAACAGTTCACGCATTTTCGCCGACAGCTCGATCATCGTGTCGCCGGTCGTGGAGGCAGGGAGTTCTGGGGGCATCGGTTCCGGATCCGGGGCAGGCGCCTTGGCGCAAAGGTTCGACAGGTAGTGGTGCAGGGTCTGCAGGCTCAAGGGTTTGACGATCCAGGCATTCATGCCGATGGCCATGCAGCGGTTGCCTTCTTCGCGCAGGGCATTGGCGGTGATCCCGATGATCGGGATCTGCCGGTCCCGCTCGCGCAGGGCACGGGTCAGTTCATAACCGTTGAGCAACGGCATGTTCACATCGGTCAGCACCAGATCGAACAGTTGGGGCTGCCAGAGCTGCAAGGCTTCCTGGCCATTGGCGGCGGTGGTCACCCGGCAGCCCAGGGCTTCAAGCTGCTCCTTGATGATCGCCTGATTGATCGCATTGTCCTCGGCCACCAGGATGTGCAGATCGAGGCGCTTGCCCCCGTCGGCTTCAACGCCGGGCCTGGTCGTGGACTTGCCGTGCAAGGTCAGCGAGACGGCCCGGGCGATGGCGCGCACGTCATGCCCATCCACCGCACAGTCTCCGGGCGGCAGTGGCGCGAGGTGGTGATCGCCGGCAAGGCCGATGACCCGGGGGCCGGTCCAGGCGGGCGAGGTGTCCGACGGCAGGATATCCACCAGCAGGGTTGCCTGTCGCGCCGGTTCGACAGGGTTCGGCAACGGCTTGGCGGCGACGCCGAGACGGTTGAGCCAGTCGCAGGTGCTTTGCGCCAGTTCCGCGGCGGGAGCGCGCACGAGCACGGGGTGTTTCGTCGGCAGGATATCGGCGCAGCCGGCCAACACCCCTGGCATGACCTTCAACCCCAGCTGGAACGAGAAGCTGCTGCCCAGGCCAGGTTCGCTGACCACGCGGATCTGGCCGCCCATCATGTCGGCCAACCAGTGACAGATCGCCAGGCCAAGACCGGCACCCGCTTCGCTGCTGGCATCGCGCACCTGGTAGAAGGCATCGAACAGCCGCTCCTGCTGCGCCGGCGAAATGCCGATGCCGGAGTCGGTGACCTGCCATTCCAGGCTGGCCTGGCCATTTTCGCAGCCTAGGAGCCTGGCCCGCAGCACGACGCGCCCGCTATCGGTGAACTTGATCGCGTTGCTGATCAGGTTGTTGAGGACCTGGCGGATCCGCATCGGGTCGCCCAGCAGCAGGTCGGGGAGCGCCGTATCGATGCAGGCATAGAGCAGCAAGCCTTTCTGTTCGGCGAAGGCGGCATAGGTATGCAAGGTGTCCTCGATCATCTGCAGCGGGCAGAACGAGCTGGACTCGATCGCCATCTGCCCGGATTCGATCTTGGAGATGTCCAGGACGTCGCTGATCAACTGGAACAGGGTGCTCGACGAGCGCTGGATGGTCTGCAGGTGTTCGCGCTGCCGGGCATCCAGGCGCGTCAGGCCAAGCAGTTCCAGGGTGCCGAGCACGCCATAGAGCGGCGTACGGATTTCGTGGCTCATGGTGGCGAGGAACAGGGTCTTGGCTTCGTTGGCGGCATCGGCGTAGCGGCGGGCCTGCTCCAGCTCGGCCGCTCCCTCGATATGCCGGGTTACATCGTTGAAGGCGCAGAGCAGGGCGTCCTCGCCTTGATAGCGGGTCGGCACGAACCCCAGTTGCAGGTGTGCGCCATCGATATCCAGGTAGGTTTCGCCGGTATCGGCCATCTTCTGTTCGAACAGCCCTTGCAGTCGTTGGGTGCTGCCTGGCCACTGCTGGACCTTCTGGTTCTCCAGCAGGATCTTGAAGTCCGAGCGACGTACCACGCAGAGCCCGATGGGCGCGCTATCGATCACCGCCCGGCTGAACGCCTCGCTCTCGACGAGACGTCGATGGGACTGATAAGCGGGGGCGACGATCCGCGACCGGTACCAGCGGCTGATCCGCCAGCCACCGCCGAGCATGCCGATCAGCAACACCAGCAAGGCCAGGATCGGCCACAGGGTGGATTCGAAGTAGTTCCGGTAAGTGACGCTGTAGAACGCCGTCCAGCCTTTGGCGCTGTCGCTCGACACTTTGAATACCAGGCCCGCGGTGCCGATGTTCAGGCCGTCATGCAGCGCCGCATCCGGCTGCGCTGAGCCGATGAGCAATTTTCCCGAAGGCGAGACGAGGGTGAAATGGTCGTAGAGCGACCAGTCCATGATGCGTTCGATGTTGTTGACCTGATTCATGTTGAGCAGCGAAACGATACTGACTTCCTGGCCTGCGCCCTGAATCAGCACCTGCTGCGGGTCCAGCTTGACGTCCATGTAGGCCATCAGGCGCAGGGGCGCGTCGACCGGCGAAGGCGCTTCGAAGGAATTCCAGTGCACCCGCTCCAGGTCCTTGTGCGCGGTTTTTTCCGCCTGCAGTTTTTCAAATACATGCTGGACGAATGTCTGCGCAGGGACTTTTTTCTCGTCCAGGGTGCCCCGCGAGTGCCAGGCCGCCGGGATACTGATATCGAAGTTGTCATCGGCGTTGAACAGCAACACCAGGGGCGACTGATAGTGGGAGATCGACCAGAAGGTGCTGTAGTAGTCGGTCAGATGGCCGCCAAGGGCGAGCATCTTCGCCAGCTCGTCAGGTCCTGGGTGCAACCGGTCGGCGTTCAGTCTGAACGGGATGGAAAAGGGGAACTCGCGGCCTTCATAGACATTCGGGCCTTGTTCGGGCAGGGGTGTTTGTTGGTAGGTGCGGCGCGGGTCGGCCTTCAGTTGCCCGGCGATGCTGTACCTGGCGGTACCGCGGAGAAAGTCTTCATGTTCCTGGATGTTCTCCATGAGCCGCGTGAAGTGAAACTCGAAGGTGCTGTATTGCTCCTTGAGCATCTTGTGGACCGACCAGTAGCTGATGCCGATCAGCAACAGGGTCAGTCCGAGAAAAACCAGCAAGCCCTTGCTCAGGCGAATCGAGCTGCGCGTCAGGTTCTCAAGAAGCATGTCCCTCTGTTTCATCGCTGGTCGTCCGGAAAAGCGTAAAAAAGCCAGGATTTTACCGATAAATGACCCCTTGTCAGTGATGAACTGCCGTCTTTTGATGGTGGGAGAACTCAATGTCGTCAGTAGCTGGCCGCCGGGCCATCGTTGACCAGCAGTTCCTGGAACTGTTCGGGAGGGACGGCGCGGGAGATCAGGAATCCCTGGACCTGGCTGCAGTCGATCTTGCGCAGCAGTGCCAGCTCCTCGGCGCTTTCCACGCCTTCGGCGACCACAGTAAGCCCCAGCTGACGGCCCAGGGCGATGATGCTGGTCAAGGCCTTGGTCAGTTCCTCGTTGGCGTGGCAGCCCTGGACCAGGGCGCGATCGATCTTGAGTTCGGTGAAGGGGGTCGAAACCAGGTTCATGTAGGAGCTGTAACCCTTGCCGAAGTCGTCCTGGGACAGGCCGAAGCCCTTGATGCGCAAGCGACAGGCCCCCGCATAGAAGTTGCTGATGTCCTGAGGCACCGAGCACTCCATGAGTTCGAAGCAGATCTGCCCGGGTATGCCCTGGTGCTCCAGGACGAAGTCGAACAGGCGATCCGCCAGGTCATGGCTGTTGAGCAGGTGGGTCGGCAGGTTGATCGACACCGGGATGTCGTAGTCCTGTTGG